>DATMBG010000057.1 GCA_035559535.1 Candidatus Limnocylindrales bacterium | reverse complement strand
AGAAGGTAGCTTTTTACATGCGGAAGACGGGCCGGCAGGTGGACCGCAAGTTGATTATTGCGCCCCATGTGGAGGCTGGTACTCAAGAGTTGGCCCGAGAGTTAGGTGTGGAGATTTACACCGATATTAACGAGTTATCCTGATCGCGACCCAATCCCAACCCGATGTTTGGCAAAGTGTTCCATTGGTCCTCCGCATCGGGCAATTGAGTTGGTTGACGAACAGGACCAGATTCGTACGTGGCTCAATATGGAAACAAATGATGAAGAAGTTGCAAGATAACCTGGGAAATGGGAATAGCTTATTAAAGCTGCGAAATACTGTCGTACCGTAACAACGATTCTATACAAATTATTCCTTCTCCACAAACCAGGCTTTTATATCCTTCATTGCAAATTTTCTTTCTGCTTGTTTTTCAATATCAAAAGCATCCAAAAACCATTGTTCTTCGGGATGCCAGTGGGTTTTTCCGAACCAGATTTGATGGGGTATAATTTTTCTCACAGCCGTTTCACCCCGATAATTAGTGTAGAGGATGCTGACCCTCTGTTTTGCATTTTTATCTAAAGAATCCATATAAATTACTCCTTCATAGGTTTCATCATCGTATACCCTTTCCAGGTTGAGAAAGTCTAGTATCCGTATTAATATTAGTAGGTTAAACGTCTCGTTTGACTTTAGGTAGAAAAAGAAACACCCCCCTCTGGCCCCCCTCCAGGGGGGACTGACATAGGGTTGCTGCTGATGAAGTCCCCCCTGGAGGGGGGCCAGGGGATATTCAGACAGAAAAAGTGACACCTACTAAATTGTTACAGTTACAAAAGTCTAACTGACTCTTGACTTTTCTCTCACACTGGATAAAATAAAATAAGTAAGTAATTTTTAAAAGTAAATAAAGGCTCTTTTTGCCCAGAAGGGAGGACACGCATGACGGTTCAGGAATTAATTGCCAGATTTCCGGAAATTCCCCGTGATCTTCACAAGGAACCTGTGCTTGCCAAATTTGCAGCAACCTTTGGTAACCTGCTCAGCATTGCCCATAAACCCAGTGCCTGTTCCACCCAATATGATGCAGGTAATCATTATTATCTCAAGCTCATAGGCCCCATGGATATTTATCGATATGGACTCTCCACCCGGGAGAAGGTTCTTAAACAACTTCAAACCTTTATCGATGCGTATCAGGCAGACCCCCAAGGGTTCCTGGCAGGTCTTCTTCCTGCCGATACGGCGGCAAGGGAAGTTAAAGGTCCAGGTTGTTCGTAACTTGTAAAATCTATCCAGTTCATAAGTTTTGAAGGATATTTTTGCCTATCCTGTTATAAGAGTACAAGCTTTGTACCAGACCTGATGGAAAAATCTTCAAAATTAACTATTTAATTTTAATTCTTTTGTCATTGAACTATGACAACAGGACTTAAAAAATTACAGCTTCTATTTCCTTAGGTTCCAAGGGGAATCTTACTTAGATGCCAGGTGAATTGTCATGGAACTATGACAGCAAGACCTGAGAATATAGCCCCCATTTCCATACGTTCTTGATAATCCCTGCTCCAGGAGTTCTATGGTACCGCTCTTGCTTAATGGTGTAAGAGGGAAGGTCTTTCATACACCAGTTCAGTAAGAGGGGTGGACCAGGGATCCTTGCCTGCTTACCTTCCTCTGTGTTTATCCATCCCAGCTTGCCTTAGATAAGTTAATTTCCGTGGGTAATAAATAATACCCAACGTGCCTATGCCAAACACAGGAGAACAGCAGTGGCGATAGGTGCCGTTCAAAGAGCAGGATTCTGCACTAAACCCTAAGTATCAGGCATTATAGGTACTCCAGGAGAGAAGATTTTAAAAACAAAAAAGGAGTTACGTGGATAGCTTTCCCGTGAATACCCTTTTTCATTTAGAGAAAGATAAAGATGGGCGAAGATTCGTACCAAAATTTTCCTATATCCCTTCCTAAGGTGTTAACAATTACAAATCTTATCATTTTTTAGTTTAGCTTTGCCGTTGATCTTCTTTACTCTTTCTTTGGCATCAAGAGACGTAGATCTGGTCTGCTGACAAATGAGATATGAATGCTCAAAAAAACCTATAAAATAGGACGAATCAATCAGAAAGTAGACAACCTATTTCTTTATCTGTGTTGAGTCGAAACCTATGTAAAGAAAATATTATGATAAGAAAATCCTCCGTCAGGAATTTAACCGTTATTCTAACTTTTATCTTTATGGCAGTCAGTTGTTCGAACAATAGCCCAACCGCTCCCAGGAATCCAGAGAGCCTGCTTACTTCCCAGGGAGAGGATATCCCCATTGAAAGCTTTACAGAAAGTTTTAAATCCCAGTCTGTGAAAGGAGTTATTGACGCAGTCACACCCAACCCGGATGGTACACTGACCATCAGTGTGAGAGATAAAACTTCCGGTAATGATGTTTCTATCCTGGTTACCAATCAGACCCATATCTTTATAGGTAACAATAATCGGCCAGGAACCATTGCAGATATTAAAGTCGGAGAGCATGTGAATGTAAAGTACAAAGTAGTGAATGGTCAGAATGTTGCTACCACCGTGCATATTCATAACCATTAAATCTAAAGTGGTTATCGGCATTAAAAAATAAGAAGGGGGGGGGGAGAGTTGAATACATGGGATAATATCCGTATGATTCGGTAAGGGAGGTACTTCAGAACAGGCCTTTAGCAGGTACCTAAAAAAGCCAGGCTCTATCAATCCGGTTATGGGATTTGGCAAATTTAATACCAGATATATTTATTTTGGATAATAGAAACCGTTGGTTTGATTTAGCTTAAGGGGTTTACGCCTATCTGCCGGCAGGCAGGCGTGAGAGTTGTTCGCCAGGGAAGGGTATCTGATCCAGATTGAACCGGGGATTGTGAGGATCTAGTTGGAGAAGTCTAGTGTAGAGCTGCCGGGCCGCTTCTCCTACCGACCTTTTTAAGGAGCAAAACCAGGGGGATACAGAAAAGGCACAGTAAGCTCATCAGCCGGAAATTATCTACAAATGCCAGTAACGTAGCCTGCTTGATGAGAGTTCCATAGATCATGCCATAGGCCCCTTGAACTGCCGCAACCGGACCCACCTGGGAGGTAAGGGTTCCTTGAAGGACATGAAGCCGCTGCTGGAACTCCGGATCATAGGGCGTCAGATGAGAAACCAACATCGCCTGGTGAATTTGGGCGCTACGTGAAAGTAATGTGGTCACAGCCGAAATCCCAATACTGCCTCCAATATTACGCATCAAATTAAAAATGCCTGTTGCGTTGCCAATTTGCTCGTTGGGTAAAGTTCCCATGGCCATTGTGGATAGCGGAACAAAAATAAAGCCCATGGCTAAACCGTTTATGATATTCGGCCATACTACACTTGCCATTCCGATATCCAGGTTAATATGACCGAGCGAAAATACCGAAAAAGCAAGTATTGCGAAGCCCCCACCGATAAGGAATCGGTTGTCTACGAGACCTATGACGCGGCCTACAATGATCATAGATAACATGGCACCGAGTCCCCGTGGGCTTATAGCCATACCGCTTTGAAGGGCCGGGTAGCCCATCAAATTTTGTAAAAACAGAGGTAGCAATGCAAGTGTACTGTAAAGCACCATGCCTACAATCGTTATCAATAACGTACCAAAGGCAAAGTTACGATTGGTCAAGATACGCAGGTTAACGATGGGCTCTTTGGATCGAAGCTCCCAAAGGATAAAGGCAATCATTGAAATAACAGAGATGAAGGCAAACCAACGAATCCACGCGGCTGCGAACCAGTCTTCTTGCTGTCCCTTATCCAGTAGAATTTGAAGGGTCGCCAGCCAGATGGCCATGAGTCCGAAACCGACATAATCGATTCGGCCATGGACCGATTTCTTGATATAAGGAGGGTCCTCGACAAACGCCTGGGTCATCAGGATGGCCAGGACTCCAACCGGGAAATTGATATAAAAAACCCATCGCCACGAATAATTATCTGTAATCCATCCTCCCAGAGTCGGACCGATAATCGGTGCCACTACGACCCCCAAGCCGAATACCGCCATAGCTGCTCCACGCCTGGCCGGTGGAAAGCTTTCCAATAAAACAGCCTGGGCAATGGGCTGTAAAGCACCTCCCCCGGCCCCTTGAAGGATCCGTGCAAAGACCAGCATCCCCAAATTTATTGCAAAACCACAAGCTAAAGAGGAAAGCGTAAACAGAACTATACAGGCCATTAAGAACCGCTTGCGGCCGAAGAAATTACTTAACCAACCCGTTGCCGGCAAGATAATCGCATTGGAGACCAGGTAACTGGTTAAGACCCACATGGATTCATCGATGCTGGCTGAGAGATTGCCTGCAATATGGGGTAATGCCACATTGGCAATGGAGGTATCCAGAACCTCCATAAAGGTAGCCAACATAACAGACACCGCGATAAGCCAGGGATTGGCGCTGGGTTGCCAGCTTTGGGTAAAATTACCCATGTTGGCTCCTCGGACCGAACTCTTTTTTGCTGGATTGGCCGTCATTTTACTTTTACCTCCGGTACAACCGACATACCTGGACCTAAGGGATGGGTTGAATCTGGTTTCTCATCAAAAACAATTTTAACCGGAACCCGCTGCACTACTTTAACAAAGTTACCCGTTGCATTCTCAGGGGGTAGCAAACTGAAACGCGCTCCCGTACCTGCTTGAATACTATCTACATGACCCTTGAAAATCTTATCGGGGTAAGCATCCACTTTAATATGGACAGGTTGTCCTGGGCGTATGCTGGCAAGTTGAGTCTCTTTGAAGTTGGCTATAACCCAAAATTCATCGGGGACAATCGCCATCAAAGCCTGTCCAACCTGTACAAAGGCACCTTCTTCGATCATTTTGCGGGTTACACGTCCAGATTCCGGCGCATAGATTTTTGTGTAAGAGAGTTGCAATTGATCCTGCTTGACCATCGCCTGGGCCTGCTCGATTTCAGCTTGAATTGCTTCAGCCTGAGAGCTACTAATGGCTACCTGCTTGGGAGCTGTATTGGCCGAAGCTAGACGTGCTTGGGCTTCTCCAACCCGTGCCTGGGCTTCTGCTACCTGGGCCTCAGCCTGGTGAAGACCTTCAACGGCTACTTGCTCCGCAGCCCGGGCTTCAGCAACTCTGGCTTGGGCTGCTGCAGCCTGCTTACGAGCAGCTTCCAGTTGGGCGGTTGCTTTACGGGCAGCAGACAAAGCATAATCCAGTTGCTGACGCGATATAATTCCATCTTGCTCATAAAGATGTTGGTAACGTTGTGCGTCGGTGTTGGCCCGCGTCGCTTCAGCTTCAGCCTCTGCCACCTGTGCCTGGGCCTGTTCAGCATTGGCTATAGCCGTCTTAACCTGGGCTCGAGCCTGCTCGAGCCGATTGCGTGCCGCTATTAATTCTGCATTTGCCGTTTGTAAACCGGATTTAGCCAATTGTACCCCTGAATAGGCTTGTTGGACGTTGGCCTGAGAGGTAACATCCGTCAAATCCACATTCAATTGAGCCGCTTTCTGTTTTGAAATAGCCTGTTGTAGTAAAGCTTTTGAATTCTCGAGCCGTGCTTCAAAATCACGGGGATCCAGCTCAACCAGTAAATCACCTTCCTTGACTTGTTGGTTATCGATCACATATACCTTCGAGATGTGCCCAGATACTTTTGGACTGATCTGGATGATGCGCCCTTCAATAAACGCATCATCGGTCGATTCGTAGGATATGACATGGTTGTAATAAGGTAAACCCAGGAGAATTCCCCCTATGAATAGCCCTGCTATGGCTATCAGTATCCGAGGGCGCCGATAAAAAGGTCTCTTGATTTGGCCATCTTCCTCTGGGACGATCTTAGGCGCCGCTACCGCTGAAGAGGTCCCAGGTAAGTTCTTTTCCTCGTGCACCGTTTCCGGCAGATCTGTAATAGTTTGATCCACTTTACTCAGCCTGGAAGACTGGACCTGGGTGGATGAATTTAAAATTTCAACCTCGTCCATGATATTCTTTTCCCATATTGGAGTGGGCTTTACGTTTAACTTGTTTCCAATTCAGTAAAACAAGTTCGTCAGCTCACTCTCGATATGGTACTCACGACTTCCCCCATCCCCCTCATCAACCCTTCTCCTATACTGTGAAAGAGGGGAGAAAGGATGAAGACTATAGCATTATGAATTCTACCCTCCATTACCCATATTATCCATCATGAGGCCATCTTCTCGTTTCTTGGATTTTTTCTCAACTGTATGGAGAATGCTATCTTGCAATTTTAACAGAAGCCGGTTTAGCTGAGCCTTTTCCTCATCGCTCAACTCGTTTACCAATTCTCTGACTTCTCCATGATAACCGGGTAGTATGGATTCTAAGAGCCCCTCACCACTCTGGGTAATCCGTACAATCCGTACACGCCGATCCTCTGCATGGGCCACGCGTTCTACTAAACCTCTCCGCTCAAGACAATCCACCAATCCCGTTACATTTGCCCGACTCACTAACAACGCTTCCCCTATCTCGTGGAGAGGAAGTCCTTTACCTTCACTACGAGCCAGGATAATCAACAAATTAAAAGCTGAAAGGGAGAGATGATATCTGTTGAGAATTCGGGCAATATAAGTAGCAATAAGGTCGTAGGCATATACTAGATTCAAAAGTAACTCCGTGGTAGGCCAATGAAACGCCGGATACTTTTGGGCATGTCGAATGATTTGGTCTTGAGAATAATACTTACGTTTGTCCAACCGGACCTGGGATGTCTGGCTCATATAAAAATCAAGGCCGATGAAGAAGAAATTTATAACCCTTTTTACGGTTTAAAATAGTTAAGAACTTAATTATTAAGATACGAACCATATGAGACTAATATATGGTTAAGAAGTAAAATGTCAAGATCCTAACTAAATTTTAAAGAAAAGAAAGATAGAAAAGATCCTCTTTTACTTCCCTATGGGGATGTCCTGTTGGATGGATTCCTTGAGGTTACCTGATCCTTTAAGCCCCCTTTTCAGGAAGACAGGGAAGGAATCAAAGTCTGGCACCGTCTCTCCTTTCCTTTAAGGAGAGGGGAGACGGGGAATGGAAGTTAAATTTTAATTCCGAGGATTTTCTTTAGCTCATTCCAAAGGTATCGGAGGGTGACTTTAAAAAAAAAACTCGATGGAGGAGACGAACTTCCTGAAGGGGCTCCTCCTGAGGAGGTCTCAGAGGAGGGAGGTTGTTGTTCCTGGAGCATATCCAGGGCAGTAAAGAACTGGCCGATGATCATTTTAGCCGAAGCCTGGATCATGCGTTGTCCTACACTGGCAATGGTGCCGCCCACCTGAGCATCTCCCTGATAGGTAATCAGGGTGTGACCGTTTTGCTCTTGTAGATTCAAGACCCCTTCTCCTTTAACAAAGCCGGGTCCTCCTTTTCCTTCAACAATCATTTTAAAGCTGGAATAAGGTTGCTTATCCACCAGCTTGACCTGTCCGGTATAGGTACCTTTTATAGATCCAATTCCCATATTAAGGGTTGCTTTATAGGTATCCTCGTCGGTCTTCTCTAATTTCTCGCAACCCGGGATACATTTAGCAAGAATCTCCGGATCGGTCAAGGTGTTCCAGACTTTTTCTGGTTTTCCTTTTAAGGTATGATTTCCCTCTATTCTCATAAAAATGCTACTACTCCATGAGTATAAAGGATAAGGGCGGGGTCAAACCCGCCCTTATATCCCTCATGATTTGGTTGTAGGATCCTTTAGATTCGACTTACAGCTCGTTGTAAAGCTCTCTTTGTATGAACCCGCGCCAGATGCGAACGATACTCTGCTGAGGCATGGATATCCGAGAGTGGATCTACGCCATCGGCAGCTTTCTCGGCTGCCTGGGCGAGGAGTTGATCATTAATAACCTTACCTTTCAGCATATTTTCAACTCCTGTAGCCCGAAAAGGCTTTGGTGCAAGCCCGGTAATACCCACTTGAACCTGCTGACAGGTCCGGTTGGTATCAAGGGTAATCTGGACGGCCACCCCCACCAAAGCAAAACCGGAAGCCGGTTGTTTAACCTTTTCATAGGCACTTCCGGTACGCTGGGGAGGTATAGGAATCCGAATTTCGGTTAAGATTTCGTTGGGTTGAAGCGCCGTGGTCATCATATCCACAAAGAAATCTTCAGCCTTAAGGGTCCGCTCTCCTCGGGAATTTCTCACCTTAATTTCGGCTCCAACAGCCAGTATAGCCGCAGGCCAGTCGGCCGCCGGATCTGCGTGGGCCAGGCTTCCACCCAGGGTTCCCCGGTTACGAACCTGAACATCTCCAATGTAGGGAGCCGTTTCAGTCAGCAAAGGGCATTTTTCCTTAAGAAGCGTTGAGCTTTCGATCTGATAGTGGGTGGTACCAGCACCGATCAAAATTTGACCTCCGGACTCCCGGATATAGTTCAGATCTGAAATTCGGCTGATGTCAATGAGATATTTGGGAGAGGCCAGCCTTAATTTCATGGCGGGAATCAAGCTATGCCCACCGGCCAGTATCTTAGCATCGGTATAGGTCGAGAGCGCAGATAAAGCTTCATCTAGGGTCGTGGGGGCTAAATATTCAAACGCAACTGGAATCATTTTCATTTAGTCCTGGGTCTCTCAGTCTGGTATCCGGGGTTTTCTTTAGATACCGGACTTCGAGTTCAAGACAAAGTTATTTCTTTGCATGATCTCGGATAGCCTTCCAAATTTTTTCCGGCTTTAAGGGCATATCGATATTTCGTACCCCAAGATGGGCCAGGGCATCTACAACCGCATTGACAATAGCAGGCGTAGAGCCAATCGTTCCTGCTTCTCCGACTCCTTTAGCTCCCAACGGGTTTACATCGGTGGGAGTGACCGTGTAATCCAGTTCGAATTTTGGAAGATGATGGGCCTTGGGGATGCAGTAGTCCATAAAGGAACCGGTCAAGAGCTGTCCGTTTTCATCGTAGACGATCTCTTCATACAATGCCTGGCCTAACCCCTGGGCGATTCCGCCGTGCACCTGACCATGGACTGTCAACATATTGATAATATTACCGCAATCGTCTACGGCTACATAACGACGGAATTTAATCTGGCCGGTCTCCGGATCTATATCTACGACTGCGATATGGGTTCCAAAAGGATAAGTAAAGTTCTTGGGTTCGTAAAAAGCTGTAGCTACCAGTCCGGGTTCTGTGTCCGGGGGAAGATCCTTAGCCAGATAAGCCGCCAATCCGACCTCGGTTAAGGTGACCGATTTCTCCGGATTATTTTCCGGGAAGATCTTTCCGTCTTTAAAAACCAGGCCTTTCGGATCTACCTTCAACATATGAGCCGCAAACTTACTTGCCTTTTCCTTAACTTTCTGGAGGGCCAGATAAACCGCCGTTCCTCCCACCGCGGTGGCCCGACTTCCAAAGGTTCCGATTCCGTACTGAACCACAGCAGTATCCCCGTGCTGAACGGTTACATCCTCCATGGTTAATCCTAACCCATCCGCAACGATTTGTGCGAAGGTGGTCTCTTGTCCTTGACCATGGGGAGAAGATCCTGTCAACACCGTAACCTTACCGGTAGGTTCGATACGGACGGTAGCACTTTCCCAGCCACCGGTTGCCGTGGCTGCAGAAGGACCAAAAGCACAAATCTCGACATAGCTGGAAATCCCGATTCCCATGTATTGGCCCTGCTCTCGGAGTTTTTTCTGTTCTTCCCGTAACTTCTTGTATCCAACATGATCTAATGCTTTCTGCAAAGCGGCCTGATAATTACCACTATCGTAAACAAGGCCTGTAGCCGTTTTGTAAGGAAATTCTTGGGGCTGGATAAAGTTCTTCATCCTTACCTCTACAGGGTCCAGATTCAGCTCAGCCGCAATGGCATCCATGGTACGCTCCAGGAGGTAGGTGGCTTCCGGTCGTCCGGCTCCCCGGTAAGCATCGGTGGTCATTTTATTTGTGAAAACCCCCAGAACCTCCATAGATACGTTGGGAATTTTGTAAGGACCGCACATCATGAGGCCTGTGAGGGTAGGAATAGCCGGGGATAAAAGTTGGTAATAAGCCCCCATATCTGCCAGCACTTTGACCCTTAATCCTACCACGGTTCCATCATTTTTAACTGCGGCTTCGATATAATTAATTTGATCCCGTCCATGGTCTGTGGCCTGGATATTCTCCCGTCGTCCTTCCACCCATTTGACCGGAACTTTGAGCTTCATGGCCAGATAAGGAATCAAAACTTCTTCTCCGTAGAAATCAACCTTGCAACCAAATCCACCACCCACCTCGGGTGCAATAACCCGAACTCGATGTTCGGGGAGATTGAGCATGCTGGCAATTGAAGTGCGGATTCCATGAGGAATTTGTGTAGAAGTCCATACCGTTAACTCCCCTTCGACTCCACGATCCTGGTATTGGGCTAACACGGCCCGGGTCTCCAAAGGGATGGGAGCAACCCGTTGATTAACCAATCGAAGCTTAACAATACGATCGGCCTCCTGAAAAGCTTTATCTATATCCCCTCCACTAATTTTCCAGGTAAAACCCCGATTCTCACCGTACTCCTCGTAGAGAAGAGGAGCTCCTTTTTCCAGGGCCTTTTCCATATCCACCACCACGGGTAAGGGTTCATAATCTACATTGATCAAATCCAGGGCATCCCGGGCCACATAACGGTCGTTGGCTACCACGGCGGCAATAGCCTCTCCGACAAATCGGACCTTTCCCCCGCTCAGGGGATAATGCTCCGGTAGATGCATGTCCGGAACCCCCCCTACACAGGGCATGGGTTTCAAAACCCCTTTAATGTCATCATGGGTCAGGACTGCCACAACCCCGGGAAGCTTACGGGCCTCTGATACATCAATCTTGTTAATTTTTGCATGACCATAGATGCTTCGGAGGAAGGCCACATGATGGATATTTGGCAACTTGATATCATCTACATAACTTGCAGTTCCTGTAATAAGTCGGGGATCTTCTTTTCGTTTAATTCTTTCCCCAATAAGTTTCGTAGCCATATTTTATCCCTCCTTTTTAGGTTCTCATCTTTTGTGCAGCATACTGGATAGCCTCGACAATATGCTGATATCCGGTACATCTGCAGAGATTACCCTCTAAACCTTCTCGGATCTGCTCCTCGGTCGGATTTGGATTTCTTTGAAGAATTTGGACACCGGCCATGATCATCCCAGGTGTGCAGAAACCACACTGTAACCCATGGCGTTCCCAGAATCCTTCCTGAACCGGATGTAACTTACCATCGGTAGCCAATCCTTCGATGGTCACGACCTCTCCATTGTTTGCCTGTACCGTCAATATCGTACAGGACTTAACCGCAACTCCATTTAATAAGACCGTACAAGCTCCACAGATACTCGTTTCACAACCAATATGGGTTCCCGTTAATCCTACAACGTCCCGAAGGTAATGAACCAACAGGAGTCTGGGTTCCACCTCATCCTGACGAGGCTTGCCGTTTATCGTAACCTGGATAACTTGTTTCATTCTCTTCACCTCCTCGGGTTTAAAAAAGGTTTTGATCCTGGGAGATTTAAAAGGAAAATCAGGGTTTTTCTATTAAAGCTATTCAAAATGAACCTGCTTATTCGCAAAAATTAGGAAATACACAGACAGCTCTTATGTTAGATCATAAAATCATAACCTGCGGATGGTGTCAATTATTATTTTCCAGATAAGCGGTTTAAAATAATTTTATTTTGGCCTGCCTGGGAATCCTCAGCCCGAAGTCTAAAGTTTCCCCACCACCGGGCCATAAAGCAACCAAAGGATTAGGAAGGTTTAAAATTTTTGCAAAAGAAGGGTCTTTCAAGTAATTTGTTATCAGAAATAAAAAAATTCTTAACTCTTCAATTGGAGAAGGAAAACAGACCCAGAGATAACCCATGATTCACCGAATACAAGATAGGAAGGAACTTGTCTTGAGGAATCCCAGAAGACAGATGAAACTTAATAGAGGGGGAAAATATGGGGTTAACTTTTGGGTTCTGGACTTCCTGGTGATTTTAACCCAGATAAAGAGTCCTGTCTTATGTCTGTAATCAATCCGGTTCGAGTCCGTTTCGCTCCCAGCCCTACCGGCTATTTACATATTGGAAATGCCAGGACGGCGCTTTTCAACTGGTTATTTGCCCGGCATCATCACGGAACTTTTATTCTCCGTATTGAGGATACCGATATCGAACGCTCAACTCAGGAGTCAGATCGGTTGATTTTAGAAGACATGAAGTGGTTGGGCTTGGATTATGATGAAGGGCCAGATAAAGGGGGCGCCTTCGGTCCCTACCGGCAGTCTATGCGGCTTCACCTGTATCGGGAGTATGCCCAAAAACTCGTAGATGCCGGGAAAGCCTATCCTTGTTTTTGTACAGAGGAAGAGCTGGAAGCCGAAAAACAAAAGTTGCTGGCAGCCGGCCGGATGCCGGTATATGGTGGAAAATGCCGAAATTTAAGCCCAAAAGAGGTTGAAGAAAGAAAAGCCGCAGGGATCCCTTTTGCCCTGCGTTTTAAAGTCGACCCTTGGGGAAGTGTAGGATTTCAGGATTGGGTTCGGGGTGAAGTCGTTTTTGAAAAGCAATATATTGGAGACTTTGTCATTCTTCGCTCCGATGGTATAGCTCCCTATAACTTTGCAGTGGTTATCGACGATGCCTTGATGCAGATTACCCATGTTATTCGGGGAGAGGATCATATCTCCAACACACCCCGACAACTCCTCCTGTATGAAGCCCTGGGATTTCAACCCCCTCAATTTGCCCATCTTTCCATGATCCTGGGTCCTGATCATACCCGGCTGAGTAAACGGCATGGAGCTACCTCTGTGGCTCAATATCGAGAAGCAGGCTATCTACCGGAGGCCTTAATCAATTACCTGGCCTTACTGGGATGGACTCCGGAATCCGGACAAGAGATTATCTCCCGGGAGGAGATGATCCGTCAATTCTCCCTTAAACGGGTATCGAAAAGTGCGGCCATTTTTGATATAAAAAAGCTAAACTGGATGAGTGGGAATTATATTCGAAACGAAGATATTAAAAAGCTGAGTTCTCTGGCTCTTCCTTATTATCAAAGGGCAGGGATGGTATCTAACCAGCCTACTTCAGAAGAGCTCTCTAAACTGGAAAGGGTCATCCAAGTCACCCGGGGGTATGTGGAAACCCTCGCTCAACTTCCGGAACATGCCAGGATTTTTTACACTTCCTGGCTAGAATGGAGTGAGGAGGCTAAAGAAATTTTGAAAACCGATTCTGCCCAAAGGGTTATCGAAGTCCTGCGGGAGGAACTTCAAGGAATGAAGGAAATAACTCCGGATACGTTTAAGAATCTCCTGGCTTACCTAAAAGCAAAAACAGGAAGCGGGGGTAAAAATCTCTACCTGCCTGTTCGGGCCGCTTTAACCGGACAAACCCACGGTCCTGAATTATATCAACTCATGGATATTCTCGGTAAAGAGGAATGTTTAAAACGGCTGGACCTTGCACTACAGCTTGCAAAGGCATAGACCGGGAAGTCTTCGTTAAAAAGTTCCTTGCCTCTCCCCTCATGCCTTTGCAAGAGGCCCGGGGATTAAACCCCTTCAGGGGGTAGTTTTCTTAGAAGGTGGTGAGATATAAACCTCCTCCTCTCGGATCCTTCTCCTACTTCGGTAAGGGACAGTCATCGTTGAGGTGAAATTCGTTTTGGATTCGTTTAAAACCAAGCGTCCTCACCGGGAACTTCAGCGGCTCTTCAAATCTAAGGTCCGCTCACAGCCTCTTTCAGTTTAAACGAGCTCCTGGTTTTCTTCCTCGGCTTTTTGTCTACAATAGAGTTCAACTCCGATACAGCGGTTTTTGTTGCAGGTGTAGGGTAAATAGCCATTATCATGAAAGCATACAAAGGCCGCACAAGTCGTTTCAATAATAGCCCGGTTCATGACAAAATCGAACATACTATTACATTGAGATACTTGATAAAGGTACCATTTTTTTTCATATAATCTTTCACTTGTGCGGAGTTGTTCTTGTCGCGGCTCCTCCGGCTCCATATTAACAACCTCCTTTTGGTCATCACACGCTTCTTCCATCGGCTCTTTAAGCTCAACGTGATGACTGAATTGAGACTTCAAGATCTAAATCCGGTCTCTGACCACAAAATCTCTTTATTTGTTTAATTAATACCTTTTCTAAACAAAAGGTCAAGAAATTTATTAAGGAGAAATTCTCTTACCTTTCAGGAAGCTTGCGTTAAAATAATTTTCTTAATACGATAAAATGACTTTATTAAAGATAGCTATTCAAAGATTATACTACCCTTTTATTCGGATAAGACTTCTTGAAGCGTGGAGAGGAGCTTCCTGTTTTCTTCTCGGGTTCTCACGGCAATCCGGAAATACCGCTCATTAAGCCCTCGCAAGGTACTGCAATCTCGAATGAGAATACCGAATTGGACTAATTTCGTGGTGAGTTGAGGGGAAGTCCATCCCGGACGGGTCAGTCGACACAGCAAAAAATTAACTGATCCGGATACAGGCTGAATTCCTTCCATTTCAGATAAAGCGTTAAGCAAAAAAACCCTTTCCGATTGGATGAATTTTCTCGAATTTCTGGCATAGGCTTCATCTTTCAGAATTTCGTTAACGATCTGTTGGGCTAGAACATTAACACTCCAGGGGGTTTGCACCTGCTTGAGTCTTTGAATGATAGCTTGAGGGCCCACCCCATAACCTAATCGAAGACCCGGTAAAGCAAAGAACTTAGTTAAAGAACGGATAACCACCAATCGGGTTGAAGAGACTGCTTCCTGAATCAGGGAATAGGCATCGGGTTGATCCAGAAAATCTATGAAAGCCTCATCCAGAATCAACCAGATCTTTTGTTCTTCACAAAAATCCAGGAGGTTCAAAAGAAACCCTTTTTCCAGCACTTCTCCCGTTGGATTATTGGGATGGCAGATAAAAACTCCCTGAACCTCCTTTGCTGCTGAAGACAGGAGAGCTAAAGGGGAAGGAGATGGGAGGTGGTCCTTTTTCCCTTCTTCCCGGACCCACCAGCTTACAAACTTAGCCTGCACAGCATGGTAAAATAGAACCTTTTCATAGCCACTGAAAGTAGGAATGGGGATTAAAGCACTTTGGAGAAGAAGGGCACGGGGGAGAAGGTATAAGAGTTCCATGGCTCCATTTCCAAAAATGATATGGGAGGAATCGATGCCGTGATACTCTGAAAGGGCCTGACAGGCTTTTTGATTCTCAGGATCTGGATAATGAACCAGGTTTGATAGATTCTCGGTAATAACCCGGAAAACCCCTTGAGGAGGACCCAGGGGATTGATACTGGCACTAAAGTCCAGAAGGTGAATGTTGAGAGCTTCCCGCCATTTCCAAATATTACCGCCATGAATATCTTGCATCCCAGGGTAAATGTAAAAAATATAAAACGTAAACTGTTCGGACGGTCCGAAATAAGAAATTTACGTTCTATATTTCTTTCTCCTAATCCAGAATAAATGAATAGTCTTATAGAAATTCGTTGCGATAAATTTTCTCTATACTTTTTTCTTGCTTAATAATTAACTTATGATAGAATAAAATTATTTATTCTCCCAGAGAGATAATTTCTACTCCTGACTTTATGAAAAAATCTATCTTGGTCATAGAATCCTCTTCCGTCGTAAGGACAATTCTGGAATTCTTCCTGGAATCAGAGGGTTTTAAAGTCCATACGACGGCCCAGGGAACCGAAGGATTAGAAAAAATTCATTCAAGTCCTTATCATCTTGCCATTATCGGTGGGGATTTACCCGGGCTTTCCGGCTACGAAATAATCCAAGAGATACGCAAGGTTGAGCACTATAAGAACTTACCCATTTTGTTAATGACCAAGGGGGAGCCCGTAGATCCAGAAGAATTCCCGGATAGTGGTCCGCTATATTTATCTGAATTGATAGAACCCGAACATCTAATTCGTCAGGTGAGCCAGATACTGGATCAAAGTTGATAACCAAAAACGGATTTACCTGCTTCAAGGAATAACAGTTATGTACTTAAACGATGTTTCGGATATCCAAAGGGTTTTAAAGAATCTTTCCCATGAAGATCCAGATGAAAGAAGACGGGCTATTCTCAAGTTAGGAGAACTCAAGGATAAGCGCTCTATTCCCCGGTTGATAAACTTGTTCCAGGACCCTGTCCGGGCTGTACAAGAAGCTGTGGTAGATGCCTTGATCCAGATCCGGGGACGGGAGGTTGTTACGGCCCTGGTTCCTGTTCTTGCGGAAACCAATCTTACGGCCCGTAATTTGGCCCTGGAAGTCCTCAAGCATATCGGTGGAGATGCTCCCGATGTCCTCTTCACAGGCCTTCACGAAGCTCAGGATCCTTTCATTAAAAAAACTTATTGTGAAATTCTAGGAGCCCTGGGGGATCCGGAAAGTATTCCCCATTTAATCCTCTGTTTGCAGAGCCCCCATGTCCTGGTTGCTATGGGAGCTGCGGAAGCTTTAGGGCAAATCGGAGACCCTCAGGCAGTGCCTTATCTTCTCCAGAGTTTGAAAGGACCTACCTGGGTTCGGTGTGCCGGGATAGAGGCTTTAGGGAAAATAGGAGATCTTCGGGTTCTGGAACCCTTAATGCAAATTCCCTTTGAAGAAAACTTGATGGTAACCTTCATGGTTATCCGGACCTTAGGAAACCTGCAGGATGAGCGTTGTTTACCTTACCTTCTTTCCGCTTTGAAATACCATCCCAGATTCGTGGTTCCGGTGATTCAGGCCTTGGAGAAGTTAAGCGAGAAACTGGGGGATGAGATTTACGAAAAAGTCAGGGAAGCTAAGGCCAACTGGACAGATGTAATTCCCCTGTTGAGGAGTCATAAGGTAGCCATCCGACGGAGTGCCCTTCGTTTTTTGGAAAAACTTCGTCTTAAAGAGGCTATCGTGCCGTTAATTGGTTTGATTGAATTTGAAGAGGACGAAGAGCTTCTGGAGCGGTCGGTGGATGCTTTAGTGGCCATTGGAGATCAGGAATTGGAGGCTATCCATCGGGCTTTATCTATGGAGTCCCTTCGAATCAAGACGATTGTCCTGGAAGTTTTAGGAAGAATCGGAAAGGAAGCTTCGGTTCCTATTCTTCTTCAAGCCCTGGAGAATTCCCATGAAGAAGTTAGAGTAGCTGCAGCCAAGGCTCTAGGACAGATTCGATCTTCTATGGCGGTGGACCCTCTAATCAGACGGCTTCAAGATAGTTTTGGGCATGTCCGGCGTGCTGCGGCCTCCTCACTTGGCGCCATGGGAGATCCAAGGGCCTTAATCCCTTTAGTTGAAATCCTCAAGGATCCCTATCCAGATGTCCGAATGGCGGCTTCTGAGGCCATAGTGAAAATTCAAGGCCTGCCTTCTGAAGAAAAGATCCGATGGATTCAACCCTTGCTAAATGAGGATAGAGACGAGGTCAGAGTACTGGCCCTTCAGACTTTATTTCATATAGCCGGAGAAAAGTTATTCCCCCTTTACTTCCAATGTTTAAGAGACTCCAGTTGGAAAGTTCGAGAAGGAGCCGTACGGGCTTTAGGTTCTCTTACAAATCCGGAAGTTAATAAGTTTTTACTTCCCCTATTAGAAGACGAAAATTCTCAGGTTCGTGTCATGGTGGTTAAAGCTATAGCCCGTTTTCCGGGAAATCAGACCGTTGAAGTGCTCCTATCTCAACTGAAAGATCCGGATCCACGGGTTCGTTACGAAATATGTAAACAGTTAAAAAATTTTAATCATCCTTGTATTATTCCCAAGCTTATAGAATGCTTGCAGGATCGTAGCGGCATGGTTCAATTAGCAGCTATTGAAACTCTCTGTCATTTTAAAGCCGTTGAAGCCCTTGAACCGCTTCGTCAGTTAGTAAGGATGCAGGACCCGGATCTGGTTAAGGAAGCAACCCAGGCCATTAAAA
Organism: Candidatus Limnocylindrales bacterium; assembly: GCA_035559535.1. Taxonomy (NCBI): domain Bacteria; kingdom Bacillati; phylum Chloroflexota; class Candidatus Limnocylindria; order Candidatus Limnocylindrales; species Candidatus Limnocylindrales bacterium. The sequence continues at coordinate 39,748 of DATMBG010000057.1, read as the reverse complement.
TTCTGACATCAAGGGTATGAAGGATCTGGCAACTCAGGAGTTCAAATACCTGCGGGATCTGATTTGTGAGAAAACCGGGATCTTTTTTGATGATGAGAAAAAGCATTATCTGATCAGGCGCCTGGAAAATCGCATGAGGACTTTGGGTTGTGAAACGCTTTTAGATTATTACCGGTTCTTAAAATACGATACGTCGGGCAAAGAACTCATTAACCTCTTTAATGTCGTAACAACGAATGAGACCTATTTTTTTAGAAATATCCCTCAACTTATGGCTTTTAAAGAGGAAGTCCTTCCTCTGATAATATCCCGAAAGCGGAAGATTCGGGATTATGAGTTAAGAATCTGGAGTGCCGGCTGTTCGACCGGGGAGGAACCTTATACCCTCGCTATGCTCCTTTTAGAGGTCATTCCCGATATTTATCAATGGAAAATCCAAATTCTGGGAACCGATATTAATACCCAGGTCCTGGAACGGGCTAAAGAAGGAGTCTACGATTATCGATCTATCCGAGAAATGCCTTCTCAATATACCTTACAATATTTTCATTTCAAGGATAAAAAATATTTCATTAAAGAGAAAATTAAAGATATGGTCAGCTTTGCGACCTTAAATTTAGTCGACACCGAACAGATGAAGTCCTTGCGTAATATAGATGTTATTTTTTGCCGAAATGTGCTGATATATTTTAACCCGGAAAGTTGTAAAAAAGTAGTGAATGCTTTTTATGACAGTCTTAATAAAGGGGGGTATCTATTTCTGGGGCATTCAGAGTCTCTTTATCGAATTACGGCAATTTTTAAACTGGTTAAATTTAAGAATTCTTTGGTATATATGAAAGAGTAAGCAATCGGTTGTCTGTAATTTACCGTAAAGGCGTAAGGGAGTAGGAGGAGGAGAGGGCAAGAGCAGGGGGCATGGCAGGCTTTCTTCCTCACGCCCTCACCATCTGTTAATATGAACAAACCGGAAAAGTATGATGGACTTCAACCTTTGAAAACCGGTGAAAAAGTGGAAGAACTCCAGGTGGTAAGTTTCCTCTTAGGGAACGAAGAGTTTGGTGCAGATATTTTGATGATTCAGGAAATTATTCGCATGGTGCCTATTACGCGGGTTCCCAATGCTCCCCATTTTGTAGAAGGAATTATTAATCTACGGGGAAAAGTTATTCCGGTCATTGATTTGAGAAAAAGGCTTAATGTGAAGAGTGACCAGGCATCCAGCCGGAATACCCGGATTATGGTCGTTCGGCTGGAGGGTAAAATCACAGGTTTCATTGTAGATGCCGTATCCCAGGTATTACGTATTCCAACCAGTATTATCGAACCGCCCCCCGAGGTGGTAGCCGGGGTGGATTCTGAATATATTGCAGGGGTTAGTAAACTAGAGAATCGTTTACTGATCATTTTAGATTTTAATAAAATTTTATCGACTAAAGAAGCAAAGGAACTGGCTAAACTGTAATTATCCTTTGTCTGTTGTCCTTTGTTGGCTGTATTTTGATAGTAACGGAGTCTCAGGGTACGGATAGAAAGTGAAAATCCCTGTGGAATTTGTTAGAAAATGGCTACACAAAATCGCAAAAAACAATGGACTACAGGTAAAGGATAAAGAAATTATGTACTTTTTCGGACTGGATGAACTAAAGGAAAAAGAGATTGCTCCAAATGTTAAGATTCGAACTATCTCGGGAGAGAAGATGATGATTTCCTATGTGACCTTGGCCCCTCACTCCGAGGTTCCCTTACATAATCATCCCCATGAACAGGTTGGGATCATCCTGGAAGGTGAGATGGAGTTTACCATCGGAAATGAGACGCGCATTTGCAAGAAAGGAGATACCTACATCATTCCAGGAGGGGTTATGCACGGAGTAAGAGTTCTGGATAAACCGGCAGTCGCTATGGATATCTTCTCTCCGCCCAGAGAAGAGTACAGATAGGTGTGAAAAAGGGTTTAAGCAAAAGGAATGAGCGGAGGGAGCAGAGTCCCAGAACCAGCTTATCCGTTTTATCTCAACACCCCGATTCCGGTATTTTGCTTCCTTCCCTGGACTATCCTGAGGCAGCAGGTAAAATTCCCAGCGTTTCTTACGATCGATACAAATTAAAAAGAATATCGCATAAAAATCCAAAGGCGAAGCGATATTTTCTTTTTTTGATAGCTTAGTTGTCTATTGTCCGTTATCTGTTACTTGTTAATTTGAAGATAGGGAAGTTGATCCATCAACCTGTTTTGAGTTTGTCGAAGGGCTTAAGATGCCCTTTATAGAGATCACCCCTTCAAATTCATAACAGATCGCGGACAACAGATAAAGAATAGTTTTTTGGCTTTAAGGGTTTATAATACTTTAACGAAACAAAAAGAAGAGTTTATTCCCCTTGAACCTGGAAAAGTCGGGATGTATGTCTGTGGTATGACCGTTTATGATCTCTGTCATTTAGGTCATGCGCGGTTAATGCTTACCTTTGATGTCATAGTGAATTACCTGGAGTATAAAGGTTTTAAGGTCCGATTTGTAAGAAATTTTACCGATGTAGATGACAAGATTATCCAGCGGGCTCAAGAAGAAGGGGTTAGTTCCCAAGAAATCGCCGAGCGATACATCCAGGAGTTCTATCGGGATATGAAGGCTCTGGGAATTAAAAGGGCTTCTGTTGAACCCAGAGCTACCGAGCATATTCCAGAGATGATAGCCCTTATCCAGGGTCTGATGGAAAAGGGATTAGCCTATAGGGTCAACGGGGATGTATACTTTGAGGTGGAGAAGTTTAAAAATTATGGAAAACTCTCGGGCAGGAAGTTAGAAGAGATGATAGCGGGAGCCCGGGTAGAAATAGACGAGCGAAAGCGAAGTCCTTTAGATTTTGTACTATGGAAAAGCTCCAAACCCGGAGAACCTTTTTGGGAGAGTCCATGGGGAAAAGGACGTCCCGGATGGCACATTGAATGCTCGGCCATGTCCATGAAATATCTGGGAGAAACCTTTGATATCCATGGAGGAGGCCAGGATCTTATTTTTCCCCATCATGAAAATGAAATCGCTCAGTCGACCGGTTACACGGGAAAGCTTTTCGCCCGGTACTGGTTGCATAATGGGTTTGTGACCATCCATCGAGAAAAGATGTCCAAGTCCCTGGGGAATTTTTTTACCATTCGGGAAATTTTGAAGAAATATAAACCGGAAGCGGTAAAGTTTTTCCTCCTCTCGACCCATTATCGAAGTCCCATCGACTTCTCAGAAGATCGTTTAGAAGAAGCTACAAGAGCTTTAGAAAGGTTTTATAATACCTTTAACGATGTGGAGGCACTTCAAACCCTGGCAAAAAAGCGCCAACTTGTTCCAGAATCAGAGTGGAAATTGGCCCCTGGAAGTTCTGAAGAACTCGAAGCTGAATTAAAAAATTTGAGTATCCATTCCTTCAACTTAAAAAAGGATTTTGAAGCAGCGATGGATGATGACTTTAATACCGCCGATGCGCTGGGGTATCTCTTCGAAATGGTCAAACAGGTTAATGTGGTGATAGCCAGAGTTCGCGCAGAAGAAAAATATGAAGAATCGGCCCTTATACCTTTGGTAGAGGCTATTTCCCTTATTAAATCGCTGGGACAGATTTTGGGTCTATTCTCTCAGGAAGGGGGCGAAGGATCCCGACAGGATGTAACTGCGGGAGCGGAAGATAAGGAATTGATAAATAAATTGATCGAGATTTTAATCGAAGTTCGTAAGCAGGCTCGAAGGGACAAGAACTGGAAATTGGCCGATCAGATCCGGGATCAATTAGCCCGGCTCAACATTATTTTAAAAGACCATCCGGGGGGTGAGACAAGTTGGGAGAAGAAAATATAATCATGGGAGTTAATCCCATACTGGAAGCCCTTCGTGCAGATCGCTCTTTTGAAAGGATCTACATAGCCTCGGGCCGGAAGGGCAAACCTATCCAGGAGATTCTAAACCTGGCCCGGTCCCGGGGAATTGAAATTCGATTTGAATCCAGGGAACGAATTGAGCAGATCGCTCGACGGGCTCAGGAGAGGGAAAGACTGTCTGGGAGTATGGGGGTATGGGAATATGAAGGTACGGATGAATCCCTCTCACACTCCCGCCCCTCCCCCCCTCCTCCCCCTCATACCCAAGGGGTGTTAGGAATCGCATCTCCTTACCGGTACCATTCCCTGGAAGAATTATGGGAAGAAGTTCAAAGAAAAACCGAACCTCCCTTTATCGTCCTTTTAGACGGCATTGAAGACCCCCATAACTTAGGGGCTATTTTGCGCTCTGCAGAAGGAGCCGGAGTCCATGGGATTATTCTGCCCAAGCGGAGATCCGTGGGACTTACCCCTACCGTTGTTAAAACTTCAGCCGGGGCCCTCGAGTATCTTCCGGTTTGTCGGGTTTCTAATCTGGCTTCGGCCCTGGATCGGCTTAAAGATTATGGTCTCTGGATTTATGGAGCGGTACCTAAAGTTGGAAAGGCTTATTACTGTGTAGATCTTAAAGGACCTGTAGCCCTGGTTATCGGAGGAGAATCTAAAGGTCTTAAAAACTTAACGTTAAAGAAGTGTGATTTTCTTATCTCTATTCCCTTATACGGTAAAATTGCTTCCCTTAATGCTTCTGTTGCTGCTGCCCTCCTCATGTTCGAGGTTCGGCAGCAACGGGAAAAAAAGGAGGTTACACGTTGAAATATAGAGTGAATAGATTGTTGATTTATATTGGAGTGACCACTGTTTTTTTATTTATTCCAACCGAAGGAGGCAATTCTTCCATTACAGTCCGGGATCAACTTCGGGCTAAAGCCATCTTAGTAAATTATCTTCAAAACCCGGCCTCTTTCCCCCCTCCAGGAAGTGAAATCCCACAGTCCTTAATACTTGCTGCTACGCAGGAGACTCCGGCGAATCCTTCTCCAGCTGATACTTCTCAAGGGGCAGAATCCACCCCTTCGACTCAAAATCCCTCTCCTACCCCCTCAACAGACCAGGTTCCTGGGTCTAATCCCCCGATTCCACCTCCGGAATCTTCTCCAACACCGACCCCAATACCGCTGTCCCCTAAAAAATCCCAGGTAACACCCTCCAGGCCCGGTTCTCGAACAAAGAAATCCAAGGCCTCGACGACTTCTCAGCCCGCACCTTCAACAGAGTCTCCTCAAGCTCCTGCAACGACTCAACCGGCGCCTTCAACGGGGAGTTCTCAAGTCCCCGCAACTACCCAACCAGTTCCATCCCCAGGAGCTTCCCAGACTCCAGCGGTTACCCAACCGGCGCCTTCAACGGGGAGTTCTCAAGCCCCTGCAACCACCCAACCGGTTCCATCGACTCGAAAGCCGCAAGCTCCGGCACCTGCAGCCGGGAAACCTCAGGCCCCCATAACTCCATCGCCGACCCCTTCGACTCGAAGGCCGCAGACTCCGGCTACAACAACCGGGAAACCTCAGGTCCCGGCAACTACCCAACCAGCCCCTTCAACTGGAACCCCTCAAGCTCCAACAACTACTCCTTCCCCTACGACCCAACAACCTTCCCCTCCATCGGCTAAGCCCGGAGAAGAACTTCCCAAAGTCTTCCTGTCCCTGGAGGAAGCGATTAATCTGGCCTTGGTTAACAACTTTGATATTGCCATTGAAAGATTCAATCCAAAAATTAACAACGAAAGAATTACTGTAGCAGAAGCTAAATTCGATCCTACGGTAGTAGCTAATGGCAGCGCCTCCAAAAGTCTGACTCCGGCAGCCAGCCAGACTACCGGCTCAGAAGAAGAAACGCGAAATTTTAATGCCGGGATTCAACAAACTCTAAGTCCAGGTACCTCATATTCCTTTGCCTTTAATAATTCTTGGCGGCAAACGAATAGTCCATTGGCTATTATTAATCCTGCTTATGGATCCAACGGGTTGTTGACGGTCACCCAGCCGCTTCTCAGGGGGTTTGGAACGGCCGTCAATAAGGCCCCTATCTATATTGCCAGAAACAACCGTGATATTTCCGTAAGCGTCCTGGAGGGTCGGGTTATTCAAGTTATCACCGATGTTCAGAATGCATATTGGGATCTGGTTTTTGCCATTGGTGATTTGGATGCCAAACGGCTTGCCTTGAAATTGGCCCAGGATCTTATAAGAATTAATAGGGCTCAGGTAGAAGTAGGAACTCTGGCTCCCATTGAGGTCTTGCAGGCTGAAGCCAGTGCCGCAGCCAGAGAGGAAGGAGTTCTCGTTGCTGAAGAAACCCTACGAGATACCGAAGATAATTTAAAAAGGATTCTCAATCTCCAGGCAGGGGATAGGAAATTTTGGGATGTTTCGATCGTGCCGCTGGATAAACCGCCTTTCGAGATTCGGGATGTATCTGTGGAAGAAAGTATTAAAATAGCCCTTCAAAAACGTCCTGAACTGGTGCAGGCTCGAATTAACTTAAAAAACCGGAATATTGATGTCTTAACCAACCGAAATCAAATATTACCTGCTCTCAATTTCCAGGGAGCTTTAGGACTTAACGGTTTGGGGGCCAGCTACGGGGATAATCTCAATGAATTAACCAGCGGTGATTTCTATACCTGGCAGGCCGGGATTAATTTCGAGTTTCCCCTGGGAAACAGAGCTGCCAAAAGTAACTATGCCGTTGCCAAGCTGGCGGCAGAACAGGCCGAGGTTACCATTAAGAATCTCGAACAACAAATTATCCTCGATGTTCGTCAGGCAGTTCGGCAAATTCGTACGAATATTAAACGCGTCGAGTCAACCCGGATAGCTCGGGAGCTTGCCGAAAAACAATTAGATGCCGAGCAGAAAAAATTCAACGAAGGTCTGTCAACCAACTTTAACGTGCTTCAATTTCAAAGTGATCTTGCCACAGCCGTAAGTAACGAAGTTCGAGCCATAACAGATTATAATAAATCTTTGGCCAATTTGCAAAGAGCTATGGGGACTACCCTGGAGGCCAAGAATATCAAAGTCCAGTAGTTTGAAACTGATCTATCCTGGCTTCCCAGAAAAGTTGAGAGGACATCCAGATAGTGGCCTCTGGAAGGAACTTTCCTGGAGGATTTCGTGGGAGCATAGGGACTTCACAGGTAGAAAGAGATAATGCTATTCCTGCTTGACAGCTAAGTCATAAACCGTGTAAATTCAATAAATAATTTATGCTATCGCCGGGAGGTTCAACACATAAGGACCGTTTTATATAGGGGAGTCGATAGGGTCTACAAACTCCTTCTATATAGTATCCGGATCTATGAAACGTACCTTACTGGGCTCAGAAAGAGGGATTTCTCTCATCAGGAATCTACTGATTGTTGTGGCGGCTTTAATCCTATTGATTGCCCTATACGATGTACTTCTAACAAGGCCGATACTTCCTCCAACTGCTCCGGTTACTCCAAAAATTCTGGATTTCCTGGATAGGCTTATAGATCGAATCGTAGCGATCAGCCGGGATTTAGGCCGCTGGGTGAGAGAGGTAACCGATAATATTACCGGTAAGATTCAGGATGTTCTCAGAACTCTCTGGGAAGTCTGTCCTAATCTGCGGGAAAGGGGAAGGATTCCTCTGGAACCCATCGAAGGGGGCGAGAATTGGGCTGCCGATATGGAGGCGCGGATCGATTATGCTGAAAAGATCGGATATAACATGGATGAAGTCAAAGCTCTCATTGAGAGATTAAAACGAGAAGGTGGGTTTGCAAGAGGCCCTGGAGCCGCCTGTTTTAGTCGTCCTATACCAACTCCGACACCTACGGCGGGAGGAGGGGTTAGGGCCTGGTGGCAGGGGTATGATTGGTGTCTGGGACCTAACTGGTGGCGGGTTGAGAGTTTATACTGGGAAACTCTGGAGAAACAAACCCTGCAGGCTATTCGGGTTTGTGTACCTCGAGCCCGGGTTTTGGGATGTAGTGATCCTACCCCCTTGGTTCAAAGGATTGAATATATTGTTGAGAATTTTAATGACCACACGTTGGAAGGTTATGAAGCGGCCATCCAGGCATGCCGACAACTACAAGAATTTCCGGTAGATGATTCCAGGGATTTTACCACAGAGCTATTGGCTTATTTAAACAGGTCCGGTCAATATCCTCCCGTTCCTGGAAACAAAGAGGGAGATTGGTTTCAGAAGATGATGTTGGAGGCTATAGGTCGAAAGCCATCTAATGAGAGGGAACCACCTGCTACCTCTCGTTCAGAAGAGAGAGGTTTAGATAAAAGTAGAAGAAAAGCCCTTTCTTATCCCCAGATTATTGAGGAAATTGATCTTCAGGCGAGTTTAAGTGGAAATCTTTTACAGAAAGCCTTTGCCGATACCGTCGTTGCAGAAATTTACCTCAACTATGATCTCTTACGACCTGCCGAGGATCGTTATGAACAGGCAATTCGTACGTTAACCAAACAGGTTCAGGCTACTCCCAATAATATTGATTTAACTATGGCATTGGGCTTACTTCATGAACGGGTCTGTAAAAATAATGATTTGGCCATCAAAGCCTTCAAAGAGGTTGTAGCTTTAGCCAGACAGGGGGGTCAGGAGTGTACCTATGCCCCGGCCCACTTTCATCTGGGATTTTTATATCTTAACATTCGACCGAGACTTCCGGTCGTAGAAACCGTGACGATTTTCCCAACCCCTATCCCCCCCCTGCCCACTCCGACCCCGGAGACAGGAACCCGAGGTATTACGCGAGAAAAGCCTACCCGGGAGAGACGCCCGGAAAGACCAACCGGACATAGAAATGTTCGACCTAGAGAAAGAATTCGTGACTCTAGAGGCATGATCTTTGGAGACTTTCTGGGAGTATCCCCGGACTCTGCCCGAGAATTCGAAGAATTTCTCATTTGTCAGGCACCCTGTGATCAAACTCCTGTTCCTGGTACCCGCCAGGAGCGCTCCCTTATTCCTGATACCCGCCGGGAACTATTTCCCGTCCCTGACACTCGCCGGGACCCCTGTGTTCAAGCAAAAAATGCACAGTACTTTCATCAAAGATACATCGAAGCGCTGAGAAGACAATAAATCTAAAAATCATTCTAAAGTTCGGAGTCCAAAGTTTCCGGTTCTTCGGAACTTTAGACTCTGGATTCTGGACTTTGGATTTTTTTTGAAATGAAAGGTAAAGCCGCCGTTTTTACAGGAGTAGGAAAACCTTTAGAAATTCGAGAATATCCCGTGCCTACTCCAGATCCCAATTCCCTTGTATTAAAAATTACCATGGCCAACATCTGTGGTTCTGATCTGCACTTCCTGAAAGGATTGGGACCCGGAATTCCAAGTGGTATTCCCCAGATCCTGGGGCATGAAATGACGGGTAGGATCTATGCGTTGGGTGAAAATGTTAAAACCGACAGTCTGGGAGAGCCTGTTAAAGTCGGAGACCGCGTGGTTTACTCTTACTTCCGTCCCTGTGGTAAATGCTGGGCCTGTTTAACCGGACAACCAGGATGCCCCAACCGTTATAAACATTGGCTGGGAGTATCCTGTGAGGAACCCCCTCATTTCGTGGGGGCTTTTGGAGAGTATTACTATATGGGACCGGGTCAGGTATTTTTTAAAGTACCCGATGAATTACCTGATGAGGTGGTATCCCCTATTAACTGTGCCTTTGCTCAACTCGTCTATGGTCTTTATAAAATAGGTGTGGTGCTGGGGGATACAGTGGTTGTTCAGGGTGCCGGAGGTCTGGGACTTTACGCTACTGCAATTGCCAAAGAAATGGGAGCCGGACAGGTCATCGTGATCGATAAGTTGAAGGATCGCTTAGAACTGGCCAGGGAGTTCGGAGCAGATCATGTGATTAATGCCGATGAAACAGATAGTAAGAGCCGGGTGGCCGAAATTAAAAACCTCACCCGAAATATCGGAGCAGATGTGGTGGCCGAACTCGTAGGATCTCCCGTAGTCCTCGAAGAAGGCCTGGAAATGCTTCGACCCGGCGGAAGATATCTTTGGATCGGAAATATTAACCTGGGACTTAAAGGAGAAATAGACCCGGCTCAGGCCGTACGGGGGGCTAAAACCATTCTGGGTGTCATTGTTTACGAACCCTGGGTCATTCCACGTACCCTGGGTTTTCTGAAGAGAACACTTCATAAATACCCCTATCAAAAGATCATTTCTCATAAGTTCAAGCTAACCGATATCAACCAGGCGTTTGAAAAGGCCTTTCAGCGTCAGGTCATTCGAGTAGCACTGGTACCGGATTAAACAAAAGTAGAAGCCCGTCAGAGGCCGGAAATCAGAGTAAAAAACTTCTAATTTTCGGCTTCTGACCTTGGATTCTAACCCCATGCTTTTTACCGATAGACTCCGACAAAAAGCAGCCCCTATCTGGGAAAAGGAGTTGCAACATCCCTTTGTTAAGGGAATCGGCGATGGAACTTTGCCCGTGGAAAAATTCAAGTTTTATATGGGTCAGGATTACCTCTTCCTCATCGAGTATTGTAGGGTTTTCGCCTTAGCCGTGGCTAAAGCCCCAGATCTTCCTACGATGGGAAAGTTCGCACAGCTTTTACACGCAACCCTTACCGTGGAGATGGATCTCCATCGGGGATATGCCAGGAAATTCGGAATCACTCCCGAGGAATTAGAATGCACTTCCATGGCGCCCACTACCCACGCTTATACCCGTCACTTATTACACGTGGCCGAAACAGGAACCCTGGGAGATTTAATTTCTGCAATTCTTCCCTGCCAACTGGGATATTGGGAGATCGGCAACCATCTCGCCCAAACCGGAAAACCTCCCCTTCAACCTCTTTACCAGGAATGGATTCAGATGTATTCTTCCCAAGAGTTTGGGGCGCTGGCACAGGGACTCTCTGATCTGATGAATACCCTGGCAGAAGGGGAGAAAGAAAAGAATCTGGCCAGAATGGAAGAACAATTCCTCGTCAGCAGCCGCTATGAATATATGTTTTGGGAAATGTGTTATCGAGAAGAAAACTGGATAGTTTAACCATTAAGTACTGAGTACGGAGTCCTGAGCAGGATAGAAAAACTCAGCACTCAGTACCCGGTACTTTCTCTAACTTGTCTCAAAAACCATGGGGGGGACGATTTACCCGGGACACTTCTAAAATCGTCGAAGAATTTACGGCTTCCATCCATTTCGATAAACGGCTTTACAAACAGGACATCCAGGGAAGCATTGCCCATGCCAGGATGCTGGGAAAATGCGGGATTATTACGGAAGCCGAATCTAAACAGATCGTTCAAGGCCTGGAAGAAATACTGGCCGAAATCCAGCGGGGTGAGTTTGCCTTTTTGACAGAATTAGAAGATATCCATATGGCTATTGAAAGACGCCTTATCGAGAAAATCGGAGAGGTAGGTGGTAAGCTTCATACCGCCAGAAGCCGAAATGATCAAGTCGCCCTGGATCTCAGACTTTATCTAAGAGAGGAAATCCAGCAACTCATTGATCTCATTCAACAAACTCAGCTTTCCCTGCTGACGTTAGCCGAAAATAATTTAGAGGTCATCCTGCCGGGTTATACCCACCTGCAGAGAGCACAACCCATCCTTTTTGCCCATCATGTAATGGCCTACTTTGAGATGCTGGAACGGGATAAGGAGCGCTTTCAAGATTGTCAAAAGCGAGTGAATGTGTTACCTTTAGGTTCCGCCGCATTGGCCGGTACTTCTTTTCCTATTGACCGGGAGTTTGTGGCCTGGGAGTTGGGATTTCAAGAAGTTTCCAGAAACAGTATTGATGCGGTGAGTGATCGGGATTTTGTTATTGAGACAGCTTCGGCCGCCTCCCTGGTGATGATGCACTTGAGTCGACTCTGTGAAGAGTTGGTTTTATGGTCCTCTGCCGAGTTTGGTTTTATCGAATTGAGTGATGCCTTCTGTACGGGAAGTAGTATCATGCCTCAAAAGAAAAACCCGGACGTACCTGAACTCATCCGGGGGAAAACCGGAAGGGTCTATGGAGCTCTCATCTCCCTCTTAACGACCATGAAGTCTCTCCCTTTAGCCTATAACAGGGATATGCAGGAAGATAAGGAACCCATCTTCGAAGTGATCGATACCGTAAAAGCTTCTTTACAAATTCTTTCTGAACTTCTTTTAGAAATCAAAGTGAATCGATCCAGAACCTTTCAGGCGGCAAACGATGGATTTTCTACCGCCACCGATGTGGCAGATTATCTGGTTCGAAAAGGTATTCCCTTCCGGGTAGCCCACGAAATTACCGGAAACCTTATCCGCTACTGCCTGGAGCAGGGGAAAAAGCTTCTAGATTTAGATCTAGAAGAATTTCACAAGTTTTCCAAGGATTTTGATTCTGATATCCTCCAGGTCATTCAAGTTTCAGAATCTATCAACAGCCGAAAGAGCCGGGGAGGTACGGCTCGGGAGTGTGTCGTAAAGGCCATTGAAGAGGCCAAAAAGCGGCTGGGAGACCTGGAGAGACAGAAGCACAGGGAATAAAAGATGGGGAAATGGGGGAGTAGGTCAAACGTCTCATTTAATGTATAGAAAATGACATACTCTATTTCCTGCCCTCCTGTTTTTCCATCGGTTTGGGTTTAAGTGGATTTGCGGCTTATTGGTATTTTAGTATTTTTTGTAAGCTTAATAAATATAAGCTGTGGTCGGGCAGGGCCACCAAAGGCGCCGGCACCTGTCGTACCGGCGAATATTACAGATCTTACTGCAGTGGTTCAAGATGGGCACGTTCAACTGGAATGGACTATTCCGACCGTGGATACTAAGGGTCGAGAGCTCCGTGGCCTTAAAACCTTTGAGGTATATCGAAGGGAGATCCCTCCTTTTCCACCCTGGGAATTTTCCAAAGATCCCGAAGGATGGACTCCTAAAGGATCCCTGGCCCCTTTTAAGGTTCATGAAGGAATTTTGCGGACCGTATTAAGAGAAGGCAACCGCGCTTTCATGGTTTCTAGAGAAGGTAAACCTCTAATCGATGCAACAACTACAAAGTATATCCGGATTCGATTAAGAGCCAGGAATAGCCTGGAAGGATATTTTCTGTTTATTACAGAAGCAGATAAGGTATGGGATTTAGATATTAATCGAGAGTATATTCCCTCGGTTTATACTTCCTTTGCAACCTATTCATCAAATTTGGCTCCTCTTAAGCAAAAGAAGTTTATACTAGCCGATGATCCTTATTTTCATGAGTATACGCTGGATATGAGTACGGTTCCTGCCTGGACAGGAAATATCACTCAAGTTGGTCTGTTGTTGGTCTATTCCCGCGAACCCCAGCCAGAGGAAACTCTTACGACCGAACTCTTATCCACCAAAGCCAGGGAAAAGAAGGAAAAGGAAAAAGGAAGAAGGGGAGAAGAGGCGAAAAGGGAAATAACTGCCCTATCTCCTCCAAATGGGGATCGAGAAATCGAGATCGATTACATTCGTACCGATCAAGGTAAAGAGCCATTGGCAACTCCGTATGAACGACCTCCCTGGCTCTTTATAGAAGATGAAGAGGGCTGGTCTGTCCAACCCGTGGAAGGATCCCCTTGCTGTAAGCTTATTCCTGTGGGAGAACGGCAGTATGAAAATCTTCAAGGATCTCCCGGTCCCTCAGACTCCCTGGTACGGGCGACCGACCAGTCGCCTCTCCAACCTATCGTCTTCGGGGCGGCTAAAGGTTTTCTCTATGCGAAGTCTCAAAATACTCCCATATTCTTGACTTCCCGGGATGGAATCGCTTTAGATACGAGTAAATTCGATCAAATCGAAATCCGCCTGAAAGTAAGCCAGGGAGGAGAGGGTTACTTGATGTTTCAGCCGGAGAATGCTTCTCAATGGGATTTGGATTTGCAGCAGCAATATGTTCCGGCAGTTTATACCTCCTACAATAAGGAGTTTTCCACCCTGGTCACACCCCATCGGATTCAGTTTTCTATTCCTCATCTGAATACTTATGTAATTTATCGGTTTAACCTGTCTACCTTACCAGGTTGGACCGGAAAGGTCAGACGAATCGGTCTGCTCTTTCCCCCTGTGAAAGGTGAGCGAGAAGTATTTATAGATTATATTCAACCCTTGTCTTCAACCTCCAATCTTCCAGTTGATGGTTCCATGACCTTCGCAGATAAGTTCTCCCAGGATGAGGATCAGAAACCGGATCGGGATACGGAAACCTTCCCTTCGTCTCCTTCACCTGGTAAAACCGTTTCTCCAAAATTTTTAACCATGGTATCTTCCTCTAAAGAGAGTACAACGCCGTCAGATCAAGAAATACGAGAGGCAGTTCTCACTAAACAGGCCTCGGAAACAGATTCGGGATCTACCTCGACCTTTGTCTCCTATGAAGCCTTACCGGAAGGTAAAGAGAAGAGTCTGGATCCCATTAAACTTGCCGTCATTCATCTGGACCGCCCGGAACCCGCTCGTATTGAAAAAGGTCGGGTTAAATTTATAGATACCGGGCAATTGGTCCATGTAGAATTGAAAGATCTTATCAAAAAAATGATAGGGGATTCAGAAAGAAAACAGCTTCCAGATATTGAGGTAAAACCTCAAGCAAAGTATGAGTATTATGTTATAAGCACTTTAGGTAAACGAAAGCTGAGCGATAAATCCAATCTGGTTACCGTTCAGATCTCGAGAGATCCTGCCCCACCGTCCAGAGTTATGGCTAAAGCCGATGATGGGAAGGTAATTCTTCAATGGCAGCCAGTTTTTTTTACCAAGGACGGTTTTAAGCTCAGGTCTTTGGCAGGTTACAATGTTTATCGATCTACGACATCGGGTCAATATCCAGATAAACCCGTTAATACAACTCTTCTCACGGACACTGAGTGGACAGACGCTCCTCTCCAAAACGGACAAACTTATTATTACGTAATTAGAACGGTCAGTGAGCCTGGAAATCCTCCCCATGAGAGTGCTAATTCCCGGGAAGTGCAGGCAACTCCACGAGATCTTATTCCTCCGGCCCCTCCGACCGGACTTAGCGGTACCTTTCTAGAAGATTCTGTACGCTTATATTGGAACCCAAATCGAGAGAGAGATTTTATTGGGTACAATATTTACCGCGCGACTCCAGAGGAGATTCTACTTAGAAAACAGTCTAAATCAAATTTATCCTTAGACCTTCTGGCTCTGACCTTTTGTAAATGGTACTTACCCGATGCTCGGACAGGTATCTGCCGCCTGCTAACCCCCCGGGAAGATGGCTACGTTCAATTAAACGATGAGCCCTTTCCTCAGGCTTCTTATCGGGATTTTAATGTTGAACGAAATAAAATCTACTACTATAAAGTGACTGCTGTAGATAATGCCTCACCACCCAATGAAAGTAAGGATTCAAATATTTTGGAAATCAATACCACACCTGAAGAATGAAAGAAGAGTGTAGAAGTACGGGGGTGTGGGGGTATGGAAGTATGGAAGTATGGAAGTGAGGGGGACTTACCTATGCCTCCACACCCCCATACCCCCACACTCCCCTACTCCCACACTCCCCTACATCTTAAACCTATGCACTATTTCGAGTATAAGAATAATATCCTCTATGGCGAAGAGGTTCCCATTGAAAAGATTGTTGAAGCAGTTGGCACCCCGGTTTACATTTACAGTCGTCGGACTCTAATCCGGCATTATCGGGCCTTTGATTCGGCTTTTCAAGAAGTTCCCCATATGGTCTGTTTTGCCATGAAGGCAAATTCTAATTTAGCCGTCTTGAAGGTTCTGGCCGATGAGGGTTCCGGGGCCGATATCGTCTCAGGGGGCGAGTTATACAGGTGTTTGAAAGCCGGGATTCCCGCCTCAAAGATCGTTTTTTCTGGGGTCGGTAAAACCCGTAAGGAAATTGAAGAGGCCCTTCAGGCAGGGATTCTGAGTTTTAACGTGGAATCTCCACAAGAACTGGCTTTTATCGACCAAATAGCTGGAGAATTCCACCGGAAGGCTCCTATCTCCCCTCGCATTAATCCCGATGTAGATCCGAAAACCCATCCCTATATCTCAACAGGGCTGCGAGAAAATAAATTCGGGATCTCCATGTCGGTCGCCCTGGATATGTTAAAGTCTATCAAGGATTATCCAAATATCCAGGTGGTGGGAGTTTCTTCCCATATCGGCTCTCAAATTACCAAAATTCAACCTTTCCTGGATGCCCTAGAGAAGCTTCTTTCCTTTGTGGAAGAAGTTCGAAATATGGGTCTTGACATCAAATATATGGATATCGGAGGTGGTCTGGGAATCCGGTACCGGGATGAATCTCCTCCCCATCCCAGAGAACTGGGAGAAGTTTTGGTTCCCATGATGAAAAAAGCCCCCTATACTTTCATCTTTGAGCCGGGTCGAGTCATTGTGGGGAATGCAGGAATCCTGGTCACCCGGGTTCTGTACGACAAAATCAATGAAGGAAAACACTTTAAGATTGTCGATGTTGCCATGAACGATCTGGTTCGTCCGAGTTTGTACGGTTCCTATCACGAGATCATTCCGGTGGTAAAAAGAGAGCGACCTCTCATTAAGGCTGATGTAGTAGGTCCCATCTGCGAATCCGGCGACTTCATGGCAAAAAACCGCGAACTTCCAGATGTTCAACCCGGTGAATTATTGGCACTTATGAGCGCAGGAGCTTACGGCTTTGTCATGTCTTCAAATTACAACTCTAGACCTCGGGTTCCAGAAGTCCTGGTTGACGGAGACTCTTTTCATATTGTGCGACGGCGGGAACGATACGAAGATCTGATAGCAGGGGAGGAAATTCCCCAATTTCACAAAGTGTAGGAAAAAGACTCTGTAACCTTTCCAGGGTTCGGAATCTTGGAAAGGTTCTCTTCCATCAAACGGGACGTTTGACCTACCTCAAAGCGATCCTCCATTAAATGAGTCCCCATTCTTTCAGTACGGTTAGCAACATGACTCGCTTTGGAAATAATAAATTCTTGTTTTTAAACGATAGGCCTCAAATGCAGACTTGTCAACCACAAGATCAGTCTACTCCTCACTTTTACAAAACCCGGTCTCTAAAGAGAAGTCGGATTAAGTTTTCTAACTCTCCAGAACATTTCTGATCTGCTCCTCTGCCCAGGTTATAGCCGTTTTAATAGGTGTTCCCGTGACCACCCTGGCAACCATATTGGGTAGGATGAACAGTTCGTTAATGCGTTCCATATGGGCATTTGGAGGAGAAGGCCAGCCCGGGATATGGGCAAATTGAGCTTCTCCGGGTAAAATCTTCATTTTCGGATGCTCCGTCCAGATAGGGTGATTCTCATACATCCGAAGGGGACCATGGTTAAATCCACGGCTTGCCACAATCCATTCGGTGTAATTTTCGGGTTGCAGGAGATATTTGATAAAGGTTTTAGCCAGCTCTTGATTCTTTGAAAACTTCCAGATTCCTAAACCGGCGGTTCCCACTACCCCATATTTTCCCGCCGGTCCGGCCAATGCCGAATGAATTCCGATTTTATCGGCAATAGCCATTTTCTTTTCAACAGCCGTTGCATAGGCACTGATAGGATTATGGATCCAGCAACCTTTTCCGGACAGCAGAAATCGGTTATTGCTGGCATCATCCCAGGAAAGAACCTCTGGTTCCATGGCTTCCTCGTACAGACTTTTATAATATGCCAGAGTTGCTTCTGTTTCAGGAGAACTCAAGGCCAGGGTTTTCCCGTCTGGTTCCAGAACCTTTCCCCCAAATCCCCATAGAATAGACCAGAAGGAACCGATAGCGTCGTTACACTGACTGATGGGGATTCCAACGGGATGTCCTTCTTTCTTCAAGATCCGTCCGACATTTAAAACATCCTCCCAACGCTGGGGAACCTGGAGTCCGGCCTGACCAAACAGATCTTCCCGATATAAGCCCGGTGCAGATATCCAAAACCAGGGAACCGCTTTCCAGGAAGCTTTAACAAAGGACGCTTCCCTGACAAAGGGATACCATCCTCCGTGTTTTTCACCCAGATCTTCGATGACCTCATCTACATCGATTAACTGTTCCTGGTAGAGCCAGGGAGCAGCTCTAAATAGCCAGACAATGTCATGTCCGGTCTGAGCATGGATTTCTGCGGCCAATTTAACAGGGATTTGCAGATGGGCTATGGTATCTATCCGAACGATAACGCCGTGTTCTTTAGCAAATCTGGCGGCTTGTTCCCTCAACTTATCATCAGAAGTTGGTACAAAATGGTTCCAACTTAGTACCGTCAACTCGGGAGTGGCCGATGTGACCCGGGAGGGCTGAAAGATAGAAAAGCTGGATAAGCCCAGGGCAGTACCGGCGGCTTTTTTCATAAACTGGCGGCGGGTTATAGAGGGGTCATACATAAATTAATTATTACTCTGTAAAGTTAAGTTTGAATAACCCTTTCTGCCCTCACCCCCAGCTCCTCTTCTCCTACAAAGGAAGCCAGCAAATCTCCTAATCAACTCCCCCAGCGCCCCTTCTCCTGAAACTTCGGGAGAGGGGTTGGCGGTGGGGACAGAGAGTTACCCGGAATTAACTTCACACTTAGTTTTGCTTAACTTTTAAGCAACCCTCACCCCCGGCTCCTCTCCCACGCTGTAGAAGAGGAGAGTTGGGGAGTGAAAGCAGCTCCAGAAGGTCAAAATTAAATAAACAATGTATTATGACCTTGTAAAGTTAACCTTGATAAATCCTTAAAAGCTCCGTCTTTCTAAAGGAACTGGATATCAGGCTACAGGGACCCAACCGGTTTGGCAAGAAAAAATTCTCCTCTAAAACTTCTTTTCCTCTTGACTTTTATTCCAACTCTCTTTTAAATAAAAATTTAGCACTTTTAACAGATGATGGGAGCGATTAGAAAATCCATGGATGAAATTATAAATCTGCGCAAAGAAATTGATAAAATCGATAACGAAATCCTTGCTCTGCTAACCAAACGGGCAGAAATGGTCATTCGAGTCGGGGAACTCAAAAGAAAAGCAAATTGGGATTGGTATGCACCGGAGCGGGAACGGGAAATTTATGAACGATTAGAAAAATTAAATCCGGGAGTTTTTCCCAATGAAGCTATTCGGAATATTTTCAAGGAGATTTTATCGGCCTCCCTGGCTCTGGAAAAACCTGTTCGGGTAACTTACCTGGGTCCAAAGGCAACATTTACCCATCAGGCCTGCACGGAGTATTTCGGCTTTTCGGTCCAATATATTCCAACGGAAAGTATCAAGCAAGTTTTTAGATTGGTCGAGGTCAAGGAAGCTGACTTTGGAGTGGTTCCTATAGAAAATTCCACCGAAGGGGTTGTAACCCATACGCTGGATCTTTTTATAGAATCTCCCTTGAAAATCTGCGGAGAAATCCGTTTAGAAATCTCCCAGAACCTTCTTTCTAAAACAGGGGAATTGGACAAGATCCGGAGAATCTGTTCTCACCCTCAGGCTCTGGCTCAGTGTCGAGATTGGTTAGAACGGAATGTTCCTGCTATTCCCCTGATAGAGGTGGAAAGTACCGCCAAAGCGGCGGAAATAGCCAGTGAAGACCCATCCTGCGGCGCTATTGCCAGCAAGCTGGCAGCCGAACTCTACAATTTGAGAATTATTCGAGGAAATATTCAAGATAATCCGAATAATCTCACCCGGTTTTTGGTCATAGGAAATAAAATCCGGGAAAAAACAGGTTCCGATAAAACTTCCATCATTTTTTCTGTGAAGGATCGTGTAGGAATTTTGTTTGAGATTCTAGGTATTTTTGCTAAAAATAATATTAATTTAACTAAAATCGAATCGAGACCTTCCAGACACAAAGCCTGGGATTACTATTTTTTCCTGGATTTTGAAGGCCACCTGGAGGATGAAAACATCAAGCAGGCCCTTCAGGAATTGGAAAAGGAAACAATTTTTTTAAAAATCCTGGGATCTTATCCAAAAGCAGCTACCAAAACCTAAAAAAGGAGTCAGGAATCAGAAGTCAGGAATTGGAAGGAGAGTTTTTGACTCCTGACCTCTGACTCCTGACTTCTTATTTTTGTGAGCAGAGATATTACTTCATTAGTTCCGGAGCATATTCGTACTCTGGTTCCTTACGTACCCGGGAAACCCATTGAGGAATTGGAGCGGGAGTTAGGGATTAAAGACTCGATTAAATTAGCTTCTAACGAGAATCCTATCGGTCCTTCACCCAAAGCCCTGGAGGCCATCTCTCGCATGTTGCATGATATTCACCGGTATCCCGAAGGGAGCGGATTTTATTTAAAACAGAAGTTGGCCCAAAAACACCGGGTGAGTCCGGACCAGATTATTTTGGGAAATGGCTCCAATGAAGTCATTGAAATCTTGATGCGAACCTTCCTTCAACCCGGAGATGAGGCCGTTATCTCAAAGCATGCCTTCGTAGTTTATCCCCTGGTCTTGCAGGCCATCGGTGGAAAAGGGATTTTCGTCCCTATGAAGAATTACACCCATGATGTACTGGCTATGGCGGCGGCTATAACCCCTAAAACCAAGATGGTTTTCATTGCAAATCCCAACAACCCTACAGGAACCATGGTCGGTCAAGAGCTGTTTGATAAATTTATGAACAGCATTCCTGAACGGGTCATTGTGGCTATTGATGAAGCCTATGATGAATATGTGGAAGCTCCCGATTATCCCGATAGTTTAAAATATCTGAGGGAAGGCAGACAGGTAGTCATTTTTAAAACCTTCTCTAAAATTTATGGCCTGGCAGGTTTGCGCATAGGATATGGAATTGCCCCGGAGGAATTTGTGGAAGTTATGAATCGCGTTCGAGAGCCCTTTAATGTGAATTCCGTGGCTCAGGCTGCTGCTCTGGCTGCCATCGACGACCGGGAACATGTTGCAAAGTGTCGAGAGATTAATCGGTTGGGTAAACAGTACCTTTATAAAAAATTTGAGGAAATGGGACTTTCCTATGTTCCTTCAGAAGCCAATTTCATCTTGCTCGATGTAGGGCAAGAGGCAGGACCCATTTATGAGAAACTGTTGCGATATGGCGTAATCGTACGACCAGTCAAGGGATATGGTTTTCCTAATCATCTGCGGGTCACCATCGGAACAGAACAAGAAAATGAACGATTTATTGAAGCTCTCAAAAAGGTGCTGGGTACTGGGTAATGGGTACCGGGTACTGAATTTTTCCCCATCCGGTACTCAGTACACGGTACTTGTACTTTGAGTTTTATGATTATCGTTTTAAAACCCCATACTTCTGAAGAAGAAATCCATCAGGTTATGGAAAAAGTCAGGCAGGTAGGATTAACTCCCCATTTATCTACCGGGGCGGAACGCACGGTCATAGGGGCCATCGGTTCAGATGCTCCTTCTAGAAGGGAAATTTTTGAAGCCTTACCCATGGTAGAAAAAGTGGTACTTATTTTAAAAGAATATAAATTGGTTAGCCGGGATTTTAAACCCCAAGATACCATTGTAAAGGTTGGAGATGTGGAAATCGGTGGAGATGAGGTTGTTGTCATGGCGGGGCCCTGTGCGGTGGAAAATGAAAAGTTATTGATCCAGGCTGCTTTAGCCGTCAAGGCGGCGGGGGGAAGAATATTGAGGGGAGGAGCCTTTAAACCGAGAACTTCCCCTTACAGTTTTCAAGGGCTTGGGGTAGAAGGTCTTAAACTTTTAGCAAAAGCCCGGGAAGAGACCGGATTACCGGTTGTAACCGAGTTGATGGATGCTCGAGATATCGATGTGGTAGCCAAGTATTCTGACATGATTCAAATTGGAGCCCGTAACTCACAAAACTTTACCTTGCTCAAAGAGGTAGGTATGACGAATAAACCGGTCTTGTTAAAGAGGGGGATCAGTGGAACTATTAAGGAACTTCTCATGTCTGCAGAGTATATTCGATCGGAAGGGAACAATCAGATTGTCCTCTGTGAGCGAGGAATCCGTACCTATGAGGATTCAACCCGAAACACCTTCGATCTCAGTGCCATTCCGGTGGTAAAGAGTCTTAGCCATCTTCCCATTATCGCAGATCCCAGTCATGCCCTGGGTAAACGGGATTACGTTCCGGCCATGGCCCTGGCTGCTGTAGCTGCCGGTGCCCATGGGCTTATGATCGAAGTCCATGTAAACCCGGCTGAAGCCCTCTGCGATGGTCCCCAGGCCACCTATCCCCATGTATTCATGGAGCTCATGAAGACCTGTCGAAGGGTCGCAGAAGCGATAGGGAAGAAGATGCCCTACGTTCCCATAAGTTAAGTATCTTAAGTGCGCTAGGGTGCCCGAAGCGAATTAAAGTAAAAGACACATTAAACAGTTCGGGTACTTTAGGCACAGGTTCTCTTTTACATGCGTCTAAAGGTTCAACCAACACCCAAATTACAGGGTCTTATAGAGATTCCGGCTTCTAAATCTCATACCATTCGAGCCCTTGTTATTGCCACGTTAGCCGGGGGAAAGTCGGAGATTTTAAATCCTTTAACTTCAGCCGATGCCATAGCCTGCCGGAAAGCCTGTCAGGCCTTGGGAGGCCATATCGAAGTGCAGGAAGAGAAATGGATGGTAGAAGGAACCGGAGGACACCTTCAGACCCCGGATGACGTTATTGACGTCGAAAACTCTGGGACCACCCTTTGTTTAGTGATGGGGATGGCCTGTCATGGCCTGCAATACACTGTATTTACCGGAGACTCCCAGACCCGGAGGCGCTCCGTAGGACCATTGCTAACCGCTTTAAAAAATCTGGGAGCAGAAGCCTTTTCCACCCGGGGAAACGGGCTGGCTCCTGTGGTCGTGCGGGGTCCCCTGAAAGGGGGCCGGACCCAGGTCGAAGGAATAACCTCTCAGTATCTGAGCAGTCTTTTATTGAGTACTCCTTTAGCCGAAAAAAATTCTGAAATACAACCTCTCCACCTTCAAGAAAAGCCTTATGTGGAAATGACCCTGTGGTGGCTGAATAAACAGGGAATCCGGTATGAACGGGAGGGATTGGAGTATTTTAAGATAAAAGGTGGTCAGGCTTATCAACCTTTTCGGCAGCGCATTCCCGGGGATTTCTCCTCTGCTACTTTTCCCCTTTGCGCCGCTGCTATCACAGAATCAGATGTGATTTTGAAAGGTTTGGATATGGAGGACTCGCAAGGCGACAAAAAGGTGATTTCTTATCTGAAAGAAATGGGAGCCCGAATTCAAGTGGTAGAAGATGGAATCCGAATCCAGGGCGGGGAATTGCAAGGGGTAGAGTTGGATCTAAACGATACACCCGATGCTTTACCTGCCATGGCCGTCGTGGGCTGTTTCGCCCGAGGGGTAACTAAGTTGCGTAACGTGGCCCATGCTCGAATTAAAGAGACGGATCGGATTGCCACCATGCGGGAGGTTTTAACCCAGTTGGGAGCTCAGGTGGAGGAATTACCGGATGGCCTTGTCCTAAAAGAAAGCTCGCTTCAAGGCTGCCTGGTTCAGGGGTATGGGGATCACCGGGTGGTCATGGCATTGGCAATTGCCGGCCTGAAAGCTAAAGGAACAACGGAAATCACAACAGCCGAAGCCATTCAGGTAACCTATCCTGGTTTTGTTGATTCCATGAGAGCCCTAGGAGCAAATATGCAATTAGAGAGTCCCTAATTCGGAGCCCGGAGTTCACCGGTTTTTAACAGGTTACTTTGGGTTTTGGATTTTGGACCCTGGATTTTTATTAATCTCATTTTAATCGGTTTTAAATCTTGTGGTAAAACAGTTATCGGTAAAGAGCTGGCCTATCGGCTTAAATGGCGGTTTATAGATTTAGACCATGTTGTGGAATCCCTCTATAGGGAAAAGCACGGACAGAAATTATCTTCGCGAGAGATATTCAAAAATCATGGGGAATCCTACTTTCGAGGCTTAGAAAAACAGGCCCTTGAAAGGCTGGAGCACATAAATTGCTGTGTTCTATCCACCGGGGGGGGTACGTTCATTTATAATTCTCTTTCGATTCCTTTAAGGAAAAATTCCAAGGTTATTTACCTTAAAGTAAATCCTGAAGTTCTCTATCGTCGGATTATCGCCCGGGGAATACCGGCTTTTTTTCAACCCGATCGGCCTTACGAATCCTTTCAGAGGCTGTTGGAGGAGAGAATTCCGGTGTATGAAAGGCTGGCCGATTTGGTGATTGATAATTCGACGATGGGAATCGAAAATGCCGTAAGGAAAATTTTAGAATGGCTGGAAGTAGTTTTGGAAACCTCTTTGTCCTGACCACGTGGGGAGAGTCTCACGGAAAGGCTATAGGGGTTGTAGTCGATGGATGTCCTGCAGGACTTGACCTGAAAGAAGAAGATATTCAAAAAGAGCTGGATCGTCGTCGTGTGGGTCAAAGTCGGGTGACTTCCCAGCGGAAGGAAGAGGATCGGGTTGAGATTTTATCCGGTATCTTTGAGGGTAAAACTACCGGAGCTCCTATCTCCATGATCGTTTATAACAAAGATGTAGATTCCAGCAAATATGAACCCATTAAGCATCTTTTTCGCCCAGGGCATGCCGATTATACCTATCAGATGAAATATGGTCTTCGGGACTATCGAGGGGGAGCACGGGCCAGTGCCCGGGAAACGGTAGGTCGGGTAGCTGCCGGAGCCATCGCGAAAAAGATTTTGTGGGAGAAGGAACAAATCCGTATTATCGGTTACACAAAACAGGTGGGGCGTTTTAAAGCCCAAAAAATCGATTTCAGTCAAATTGAGCAGAACCTAGTCCGATGTCCGGATCCGGAGGTGGCTAAACAGATGGAAGAGGCCATTGTGCAGGCACGGAAACAGGGAGATTCCCTGGGAGGCATCGTGGAAGTTGTTGCCCAACATGTGCCTCCTGGTCTTGGAGAACCGGTATTTGATAAATTAGATGCGGATCTGGCTAAGGCTTTGATGAGTATACCTGCTGTAAAAGGTGTCGAGATCGGTACCGGATTTGCTGCCGCCGAAATGATGGGTTCCGAACATAACGATCCTTTTACCGTGATCGACGGAAAGATTCGAACGACTCGAAATCATGCGGGCGGAATTCTAGGGGGTATCTCCAACGGGGAAGATATTATCGTTCGCATGGTGGTCAAACCGACCTCTTCAATCCTTAAAACCCAACCCACGGTGGATATTTTTGGTCATCCGGCGGAGATCCGGGTAGAAGGTCGGCATGATCCCTGTCTCTGTCCAAGGGCGGTTCCTGTAGCAGAGGCCATGGTAGCCCTTGTTCTGGTGGATCACTGGTTACGGAATAAAGTAAGTCGATTCGATAAACTTTAATAAAGGGTAAAGGACCGGAGATCCAAAACCGGTCTCAAACCTTGAGCCTTCAGATGATTATTGCCATTGATGGTCCGGCCGGGTCGGGGAAAAGTACCGTGGGAAAGTTACTGGCCGAAAAGTTAGGATTCGTACATATTAGTACAGGAGCTCTGTACCGTGCCATTGGATGGAAAGCGGCCCAAGAAGGAATTCCTTTCACCGATGTTCCCAGGCTTTTAGACTTGATGAAGAGAACCCGGCTAGATATCCGGCGGGGTAAAAATGGATCTTATGAAGTCTATGTGGATGGGGTGGAAGTAACTTCCGTTTTATATTCCCAGGAGGTGGGAAACCTGGCTTCTGCCGTATCGGCTATTTCGGAGGTACGAGAGAATCTTATACCCCTCCAACGGGACTTAGGATCTAAAGGAAATGTAGTCCTGGATGGTCGGGATATCGGCACGGTGATTTTTCCAGAGGCGGATATTAAATTTTATCTGGATGCTTCTCCAGAGGAACGGGCCAAACGAAGATGGCTTGAATTGCAAGGTAAGGGGATTTCGGTTGATCTGGATAAACTTACTGAAGAGATTATCCAGCGTGATGCCCAGGATATGACCCGGG
This sequence comes from Candidatus Limnocylindrales bacterium, assembly GCA_035559535.1. NCBI lineage: Bacteria > Bacillati > Chloroflexota > Candidatus Limnocylindria > Candidatus Limnocylindrales > Candidatus Limnocylindrales bacterium. The sequence goes on along the minus strand of DATMBG010000057.1, from coordinate 13,996 downwards.
CAGTAGCCCCCTTAAGGAAAGCAAAGGATGCGATTTATATTGATTCAACAGGACTTTCTGTTGAAGAAGTGGTGGAAAAAATGTTATCGGAGGTAGAGAAAAAATTATCTAGGCGCTGTAATCCGTAGTCCCTGATGGGCATAAGATGACGGACTACCTACAGCGAGTCATGAACCATGTTTTACGCCTTCTTTCACGGTTTATTCTTTATAGTATCCACCCTTTGTTTTCGTCTTAAAGTCATAGGGCGTTCCAATATTCCCAAGAAAGGAGGCGTTATCCTCGCTTCGAATCATATCAGTTATCTGGATCCACCCATTATTGGCTGTTCGATCTGGCGTCGGGTCCACTATATGGCCAAGGAAGAACTCTTCCGACATCCGGTCCTTCGGTTCTTTATAACCCGATGGCAGGCCTTTCCTGTAAAGCGCGGAGGGATGGATCGAGCCGCTTTAAAAAAAGCGATTGAAATCGTTCTTCAAGGGGAAGTCCTTCTAATGTTTCCGGAGGGGACTCGAAGCTCCACGGGAGAGTTACAGGAAGGGAAATTGGGAGTCGGTATGATAGCAGTTAAATCCAAGGGGGTGATAATTCCAACCCTGATTCAGGGGACCGATAAAATTCTTCCCAGGGGAAAAAGATTTCCCAGATTGAATAGGGTTCTCATCAAGTTTGGAAAACCCATTTATATAGATCAGATAACCCATGAGGGCCCTTCAAAAGAACTGTATATCAAGGTAAGTACTCTAATTATGGAGAAAATCAGAGAACTGAAGCAAGAAGTTCTTGACGAAAATAAAAGATAGGTTTAGGTTATAGAGTTGCTACACATAAAAATTTTATGAAAACTAGGAGGTAAACAATTACATGGTTCAAGACGTAACCTCACCTGATAAAGATTTTAACGGTGAAATTAAAAATGAAAAAAAGGAGGATTCTAAAGAGGTAAACGCATCTTCCCGGGGTAATCCAGATATTCCTCAAGAGGAGGATTTCGATTTGGAGGATGAAGCTGAGAAGCCAGATCCTGAGTTAGCCCGTCTCTACGAGGAAACCCTTGCAGATATTGAGGAAGGAAGTATTGTACGTGGCTCCATCGTTCAAATTACGGATACAGAAGTTCTTATCGATATTGGATATAAATCTGAAGGGACGATTCCTTTAAGGGAATTTAAAACGGTCACTGGAGCCCCCATGGAGATCAAAATCGGAGATCAGATAGACGTCTATCTGGAGAGTACTGAAGATGAGGAAGGATTGGTGGTTCTCTCTAAAGAAAAAGCAGATCGGATTCAAATCTGGGATCAAATGGCTAAAGCCCATGAGGAGAATAGAGTGGTAGAGGGAGTAGTAGTGGAAAAGATCAAGGGTGGCCTGACGGTGGATATTGGGGTTCGCTCTTTCCTTCCGGGTTCCCAGGTCGATTTACGTCCGGTTAAAAATTTAGAATCCTTTATAGGTCAGACGATTAAGGCTAAAATTATTAAACTCAATAGACGGCGAGGTAATATTGTACTCTCTCGTCGAGCAATTTTAGAGGAAGAACGTGGAGCGCTTCGTAAGCAAACGCTTCAGCAAATTGAAGAAGGTAAGATCCTTAAGGGTATTGTTAAAAATGTAACTGAATACGGAGCTTTTATAGATCTAGGTGGTATTGATGGTCTGCTTCATATCACCGATATGTCTTGGGGCCGTATTAATCATCCTTCAGAGATCTTGACCGTAGGATCGGAGATCGAAGTAAAGGTCCTGAAATTTGACCGGGAGAAGGAAAAAGTCTCTTTAGGCCTCAAACAAAAGTATCCGGATCCCTGGGAAACTGCAGATCAAAAGTATCCGGTTGGTTCTAAAGTCCGGGGGAAAGTCGTGAGTGTAACCGATTATGGGGCTTTTGTAGAGCTGGAACCTGGTGTTGAAGGACTCGTTCACATCTCAGAAATGTCCTGGACAAAAAAGGTGAAACACCCCTCTAAAATAGCCAACGTCGGGGACATGGTAGAAGCTGTGGTTTTGGATTTAGATAAGGCCAATCGAAGGATTTCGCTTGGGCTGAAACAAATGGAACCGAATCCCTGGACGGTAGTAGCCGAGAAATACCCGGTAGGTAGTGTGGTACGAGGTACAGTACGAAATCTTACAGACTTTGGAGCCTTTGTCGAACTGGAAGAGGGTATCGACGGTCTTGTTCATATATCGGATATGTCCTGGACGAGTCGGGTGAAGCATCCTTCTGAAATCGTCAAAAAGGGAGATGTTGTGGAGGCGGTGGTGCTGGGAATAGATGTTGAAAAAGAGCGATTATCCTTAGGATTTAAACAACTTCAACCCGATCCCTGGCAGGGAATCAGTAACCAAATTTTGGTGGGAGCTAACGTAAAAGGAAAGGTTGTTCGGTTGACCGATTTTGGTGCGTTCGTAGAACTTGAAAATGGAGTTGAAGGGCTACTTCATGTCTCTGAGATCAGTAAAAAACGCATCAAAAAACCTTCTGATGTTTTATCTGAAGGACAGGAAATTATGGCCAAGGTGATTAAACTGGATGAAGCAAATCGTCGCATCGGCTTAAGCATTAAGGCCTATAAAGAGGAGGTTGGAGAAACCGAACAGGATGAGGAAACGGAATCGACCGGCCATGAAGCAGAAGTCCCACAAGCTCAAACCGAAGCCGAATCTTCTGAAGATAAGCCCGCCCAAGAAACTTAGACTTGAAGAGGTTAGCCCAAGAAACCCGTTTTCTCCAGGAAGGCGGGTTTCTTAATTTTTTGTTTGTCGGAGCCTTCCAGCGTTTCAAAATTAAAGCAAACTTTGCTGTTACCTGAATAGCAGCAAGGAGACTATATCGTATACCTTGCTGTTTTCTTTAATCCTTCCATGAAAAAGCGAACCTTCATACTAAGTTTTTTAATATGTCTGGTAGTTTTCATTTTTCTGGGCTTTGTGGCCGTTGGGATTTATCTGGTTTTAAAGGAAGAAAAGCCGGGTTTTGTCAGCTCGGTTAAAAAAGTGGGGCTCGTTAAGATTGAAGGGGTTATTTTAGATTCCAAAGAAATCATCGAGCATCTCCATCAACTTCGAGATAACGAAGCAGTTCCTGCCATTCTCCTGAGAATCGATAGCCCCGGCGGGGGTGTAGGACCTTCCCAGGAAATTTACAAAGAAATCCTGAAACTTCGAGAAAAGAAAAAGATCGTTGTTTCCATGGGCTCCCTTGCAGCTTCCGGAGGCTATTACATTGCCAGTGCAGCAGATTGGATCATTGCCAATCCGGGGACTTTGACGGGTAGTATTGGAGTTATCCTTCAAGGTATGAATATGGAAGAGTTGTTCAAGAAAATCGGCGTGAAGACCATGGTTGTTAAAAGCGGTAAATATAAAGATATTTTCTCCCCGGATCGGGAGATGACCGAAGATGAAAAAAAACTTCTACAGGCAATGATCGATGAAGTTTACGAGCAATTTTTAGATGCCATCGTTCAGGGTCGTAGGAATATCAACAAAGAAACTTTAAGATCCATTGCGGATGGAAGGGTTTTTACAGGAAGCCAGGCGAAAGAGTATGGGTTGGTAGATGAATTGGGTAATTTCCAGGATGCCCTGGAAAAAGCTGCCCAATTGGGAAATATTGAAGGCAAACCCGAGGTGATCGAGCCTAAGAAGAAACGACTCTCTATTTTAGAACAGTTAGTAGAAGGAATAACCCATTTATCCTCTCAAATGGCAGAAGGGCGTTCTTTCAAGCTCATGTACTTGCTTCAATAAGTACTTTAAGTCAATGCCATAAAAGCCGCGATGATTTGTCCAATCTCAGCCGGTGAATCTTCCTGGATGAAATGGATTCCTTTGACGGTAATTTCCTGCTGATTCGGCCAGGTTCGGCAAAATTCTCGCTGAGCGCCTACCAGAATGGAACCGGGTTCTGCATTAATGAACAGCTTGGGGATTTTACTGGTTGCAAGCCAGGTAGCATAGTGATTTACAATCCGCGTGACCTCTTCGGGCTCTCCATCTAAGGGTATTTCTCGAGGCCATGTGAGCATAGGCCGCCGAGACTCCCCGGGCTCCAGGTAAGGCCGACGGTACGCATTCATTTCCTCCTCTGTGAGTTGTCGAAGGATACTGGCCGGAAGAATCCGCTCAATGAAGAGATTCTTCTGGAGAATCATTTCTTCACCGGCGGAGGATCGCAAACCTTTAAAGATATTACGGGCTACCTCCGGCCATTCGCTCCAGGTCAGAGGTCTTACAATTGTTTCCATATAAACTATCGCTCTGACCCGTTCCGGATATCGGTAGGCCCAATAGAAGGCAAGGGCTCCCCCCCAGTCATGTCCTACCAGGATAACCTTCTCCCGAAGGTCCAGCGCCTGGAACCAGGCATCCAGATAACGGGCATGATCGACAAAACGATAAGAACCGTCCGGAGCCTTACCGGAATCTCCCATCCCAACCAGATCCGGAGCAAGGCAACGACCTCGCTCCTCCACATAGGGGATTACATTCCGCCACAGATAGGAGTACGTCGGATTTCCATGCAGGAAAACAATGGGGGCCCCCTGGCCGGTATCAATATAAGCCATCTGGGTGTTCAACACCGTCACACGCTGCCGTTGGTAAAGATCATAAGCTGAGATGGAAGAAGTTTGGTTCATAATTTTTTATGGAACCGGTTCCCTATTTATTTTGATAAGTCCAGGATCGCTTTGAGATATTCTCGTCGCATTTTTGCAATGTTGGAAATCGAAATAGATTTTGGGCATACCGCTTCGCATTCGGCATAATTTGAGCAATCGCCAAAACCTTCGGCGTCCATTTGTTGAACCATGCGTATTACCCGCCGCTTTCTTTCCGGATGACCTTGAGGTAAAAGGGCGAGATGGGTTATTTTAGCCGCCGTAAATAGTGCGGCCGATGCATTGGGACAGGCTGCCACACAGGCCCCACAGGCAATACATGAAGCCGAATCCATGGCCTGATCGGCATTTTCTTTGGGAACCAAAATAGTATTGGCATCGGGGGCGCCGCCTACGTTAACTGAGATATAACCTCCTGCAGCCATAATTCGATCAAAGGCGCTTCGATTGACCACCAGATCCTTTATAATGGGAAAGGCACTCGCCCGGAAAGGTTCAATGGTGATGGTATCTCCATCTTTAAAATGCCGCATATGAAGTTGACAGGCTGCAGTAGCCCGGAGAGGGCCATGGGCAATTCCGTTAATCACCATTCCACACGAGCCGCAAATTCCTTCTCGACAATCGCTGTCGAATTCAATGGGATCTTCCCCTCGCTTCAGGAGATCTTCGTTGACTACATCCAGCATTTCAAGAAAAGACATATCCGGAGAAATATCTCTGGCGGTATAAGGAACCAACTTACCGGGGCTTTCGGCATTCGCCTGGCGCCAGACAAGCAAATTGAATGTCATCTTCCTTTGCATGTAAAGAAATAGAAACCACAAAGATCCCAAAGAGCACGAAGGAGATTTTCTATCATCTCCCGGTCAGGGTCCCCCCCTAACGGATAGGAGCCCTGTTATCTGATCCTGACTTCCCAGACTATCGCAGAGGGGAACACCAGGATCTCCCTTCCCTGAGAAGCAGGAAGATATCTTCGACAGGGACTCCCCTCCTGAGCTTAATACCGTTGACCCTTTAGAGGGGTCGCCTGACCTTTGGGCAACCTTTTCACAGGGAAGAGGTTGTATATAGCTGGAATCTTCGTGATCTTCGTGGTTCTTCGTGTTTAAAAACTGGAGCGAGAGAATTTATCTACTTGTAACTTCGTTGACTAACCTTCACATTCTCAAATACCAGAGGTTCTTTGTGAAGCTGCGGGGCTTTATCTGGACCTGTGTATTCCCACGCAGCTACGTACATGAAATTTTCATCGTCCCGTAAGGCTTCTCCGTCTTTGGTCTGATATTCTTCACGGAAATGGCTCCCACAGGATTCTTTACGATGCAAAGCATCCAAGGCCATCAGCTCACCCAATTCTAAGAAGTCGGCCACCCGCCCAGCAAATTCCAGGTTTTTGTTTAAGCTATCCGAATCACCCGGAATCAGCACGTTTTGCCAAAATTCTTCACGGAGCTTGGGAATGACTTCCAGGGCATGCTTGAGACCGGCTTCGTTTCGGGACATACCTACGTAGTCCCACATAATTTTTCCAAGCTCCCGGTGGAATTCGAGCACAGTCTTTTTACCTTTAATAGAGAGAAGTCGAGATACCTGATTCTTAACCTGTGCTTCTGCTTCCTTAAAGGCTGGATGATCTGTACTGATCTTGGGTAGTTCAGTACCGGCCAGATAATCTCCCAGGGTGTAGGGAATGATAAAATACCCATCTGCGAGACCCTGCATCAGAGCACTGGCTCCCAGGCGGTTAGCACCATGATCGGAGAAGTTTGCCTCTCCCAATACAAATAGACCCGGAATCGTGCTCATCAAATTGTAATCGACCCATAAACCGCCCATGGTATAGTGAACTGCAGGATAGATACGCATGGGGACTTCATAGGGGTTTTCGTTGGTAATCCGCTGATACATTTCGAAGAGGTTACCGTATTTATCTTTAATGACTTCCAGGCCCAGCCGCTTAATCGCATCGGCAAAATCCAAATAAACCGCAAGGCCCGTCTCTCCAACGCCACGACCTTCGTCGCATACGGCCTTGATGCTACGAGAAGCTACATCCCGTGGGACCAGGTTACCAAAGCTGGGATATTTTCTTTCCAGAAAATAATCTCGTTCTTCTTCGGGGATTTGGTTAGGTGGGCGTTTATCCCCTCTTTTTTTCGGTACCCAGACCCGACCATCATTTCGCAAACTTTCGCTCATGAGGGTCAACTTGGACTGATACTCCCCGGAAACCGGAATACAAGTAGGATGAATTTGGGTAAAGCAGGGATTTGCAAAAAACGCTCCCCGCTTGTAACATCGCCAGATGGCGGTTGCGTTGGAGTTTTTAGCATTGGTGGAGAGGTAATAGATATTTCCATAACCACCCGTCGCCAGCACAACAGCATCTCCCACATAGGATTCGATATCTCCGGTGATGAGGTTTCGGGCTACAATTCCCCGGGCTTTTCCGTTAATCACAACCAGATCCAGCATTTCCCGCCGGGGATACAGGGTTACTCGTCCGGCATCAACCTGGCGCATCAAGGCTCCATAAGCCCCCAATAAGAGTTGTTGACCGGTCTGTCCACGGGCATAAAAGGTACGGGAAACCTGCGCCCCTCCAAAAGATCTGGTATCAAGAAGCCCTCCGTATTCCCGTGCAAAGGGAACTCCTTGTGCCACACACTGATCAATGATGTTGCAACTTAACTGGGCGAGTCGATAAACATTGGCTTCCCGGGAGCGATAGTCGCCTCCCTTGATGGTATCGTAGAAGAGTCTCCAAACGCTATCCCCATCGTTTCGGTAATTTTTAGCCGCATTGATACCCCCCTGAGCTGCGATGCTATGGGCTCTTCGGGGTGAATCGTGAAAAAAGAAGCTTTTAACATTATAACCCAACTCTGCCAGGGAAGCTGCCGCAGACGCCCCGGCCAGCCCGGTACCTACAACCAAAAGGGTATATTTACGCTTATTGGCCGGATTAACCAACTTTACTTCGAATTTACGTCGGTCCCATTTTTCTTGAATAGGACCACTGGGAATTCTGGCATCGAGTGTCATTGAGTACCTCCCATAAAATAAATCCAAATCGGTATGCCTATATATCCCGCCGCAAGCAGGATAGCCAGCACATAACCGAGGGTATAGAGGGCCGGTGTCCAACGTGGATGATGAATACCTAAAGATTGAAAAGCACTCCAAAAACCAAAGCTCAAATGATATCCCAGGAAGACCATGGCCACCACATACCAGAGGACGTACCCCGGCTTTTGGAAAACTTCTACAACCAATCGGTGTAAATCTCTCATTTCGATTCCATCCACCACGGTTTTATATTCCGGCCCAAATTTAAAAGTCTTCAGGTGAATAACGGTAAAGACCAGGATAACCACGCCGGTTATCAACATGTTGGTAGAAGCAATGGTTTTCCGGCCGGGTTTTCCAGCACTCTTTATTTTATAATATCCAACCGGTCGGGCTTTTTTCCCGCTTAACCGGATAGATATGGCATAGACAATATGTAAAATGAAAAACGCCAACAATCCCAACTCCAATACAATAAGAATCCATCCCAAACTGACCAACGTATGGGAATATTTGTTATAGGGAGCGGGATCCTTGTTAAACAGCAAAAGGTTACCTAACAGATGAAAAATAACAAAGATGAAAAGCCCCAATCCGGTTAAACCTGTGACTATTTTCCTAATAATGGAGGTCTTTAAGACCGAAGGTGTCGAGGATTTCAGCGAGATCATAGCTCAAATAGAATTTTTGAAACCGCAGATTTTCGGAGTAGATGAATTCCAAGATCCCCAGGTGTTGAGGCAAATCCAACTCAGGAATCTGTTGACTCCGCCAATCTACGTCAAGAATAATCCTTACGAATTTGTAAAGACTTCAGGGGATTTGTTCACAACCCGGGTTCTTGACATTTAGGTTAACCCTCTTTTGAATTATATTCAAGCGAAAAACGCATACTCCCAGGTCTTTACCTACCGTTTTACTTCTGTCCTAGTTTCTGCTCACCAATATCCAGATTCCCATAAAGATAAAGAAACCTCCCGCTAAGATTCGAATATAATAAGTTGGAACATAACGTGGAATTATCTGTCCCAGGATAACACCTATCAAAGAAGTTAAGACCAGGGCCAGAGCTGCTCCCAGAAAAACAGAAAAACCGGCTTTGCTGGACGCTGCATAGGTCAGGGTGGTAAGCTGGGTTTTATCTCCCAATTCGGCCAGGAAAATGGTTCCAAAAACAGTCCAAAAAGTTTTCCAGTCCATTGTACAGACCTACAGAAGACCATGGGCAGTACGTAAGGGAAGCCACCGGGAAGGTTAAGTGGGTTGATTCTGTCAAATTTCGGAAAGATCCTTCAGGGGGTTACCCCTATACGCATCAAGCTAAGTTTCATAAAACCCTACTAGAGGGCATCTCCACCTTATCCCGTTTTCACAGAGGAGGGAACTTTCGCTTCAAAGTCCCTTCCCCTGGGAAGCGGGGAAAGGTCAGGAAGGGGGCATTAGCTTAAGGCATATAGGAGTTACCCCCCGACCTATACCCGGTAACTTCCCGGGAGCAAAACCCCCTTTAACCTTGCCAAGTGAGTAAGTCCATAAGACCTCATCCTATCTTTTGCCTACTGCCCATCGCTCTCTCTACTGTTCTCTAAGAGTTTTTCTGTTGGATTATTTGCCTCAGCACATAGTGAAGTATTCCTCCATGTCGATAATATTGAACTTCGATGGGCGTATCGATACGGGCGATGGTTTCAAAGATCCTTTCCGTTCCATCCTTTTTCTTGACTCTGACCGGAATTATTTGATGGGGTTTAAGCCCATCGGCGATTCCTTCCAGGCTATAGGTTTCGAATCCGGTAAGTCCCAAGGTTTCTCGATTTTCACCCTCTTTAAACTGGAGGGGAAGAACTCCAAAACCGATCAAATTGCTCCGGTGGATACGCTCGAAGCTTTCGGCGATGATGGCTTTTATCCCCAGCAAATAGGGGCCCTTAGCAGCCCAGTCTCGGGAAGAGCCGGATCCATATTCTTTACCTGCCATAACAATCAGAGGTACTCCCTCGTTCCGATATTTTTCGGACGCCTCGTAAATGGTCATCTTTTCACCGTCTGGTAGATGAACCGTCCAGCCACCTTCTGTTCCCGGTACCATGAGATTACGCAGGCGGATGTTGGCAAAGGTTCCGCGCATCATGACCTCATGGTTACCCCGACGGGCTCCGTAAGAATTGAAGTCTTTAGGATCTACCCCAAGGCTTATAAGATACTTACCTGCCGGAGTATCCACCCCAATAGAGCCGGCCGGCGAGATATGATCGGTTGTGACCGAATCCCCTAACACTGCCAATACCCGGGCGTTATAAATGTTTTTGAGGGGCGGAACTTCCAGGGTCATACCCTCGAAGTAAGGAGGTCGTTTAACATAGGTCGAATGGGGATCCCACTGGAAGAGGTCTCCCATAGGAGCCTCAAGAGCCCTCCATCGTTCATCTCCTTTGAAAGCCTCCTCATACACTTTATGAAACATTCTGGTTTGAACTGCAGTTTGGATGGCTTCTTGAATTTCCCTTTGGGATGGCCAGATATCCTTCAAATAAACAGGTTCCCCACTGGGACTATACCCCAAGGGTTCGTGGTATAGATCGATATTCATATGTCCTGCAATGGCATAGGCGACGACCAAAGGGGGGGAGGCGAGATAGTTGGCCCGTACCAGGGGATTGATTCGTCCTTCAAAATTACGATTTCCGCTAAGAACAGCTGCCACAACAAGTTTGGCTTCACGTATTGCCTCTGCAATGGGTTGAGGTAACGGTCCGCTATTACCAATACAGGTTGTACAGCCGTATCCCACCAGGTGGAAACGTAGCGCTTCCAGGTAAGGCATCAATCCTGCTTCTTTCAGGTAATCTGTTACCACCCGGGACCCCGGGGCCAGGCTTGTTTTAACCCAGGGTTTAACTTTGAGACCTTTCTCAACTGCTTTCTTGGCCAATATACCTGCTCCAATCATAACGGAAGGATTGGAAGTATTGGTACAACTGGTAATCGCGGCAATGGCTACAGAGCCATGGCTTAATTCAAAACGCTCGTTATTCATCTCTACAACAACTCGCCCATTTTTGGTCCCTGGGAATGAGCCCCCCAACATGGAAGCCAAGGCCCGTTGAAATTCGGATTTGGCCTCCGTAAGTGGTACCCGATCTTGGGGTCGCCGGGGTCCGGCCAGACAGGGCTGTACGGTACTTAAATCTAACTCGATGGTATCCAGGAAGACCGGGTCAGGGGTCTGATCGGTACGGAATAGGCCCTGGGCTTTAGTATAGGCCTCCACCAGTTTGATAAGGTTCGGATCCCGTCCTGTCAGACGAAGATAGTTTAAAGTCTCTTCATCCACCGGGAAGAATCCGATGGTGGCTCCGTATTCCGGAGCCATATTGGCAATGGTAGCCCGATCTGCGAGGCTTAACCGACTCACTCCGGGGCCATAGAACTCAACAAACTTTCCTACCACCCCTTTTGCCCGAAGCATCTGAGTAACCGTCAGGACTACGTCCGTTGCGGTGGCCCCGGGAGGTAGTTCCCCAGAAAGTCTGAACCCGACAACTTGGGGGATTAACATAGAAAGGGGTTGCCCTAACATGGCTGCCTCCGCCTCGATCCCACCAACTCCCCATCCAACCACTCCCATACCGTTAATCATGGTGGTGTGGGAGTCTGTACCTACCAGGGTATCAGGGTAAACCAGGATACGTCCATCTTTTTCTTCTCTAAAAACAACCTGGGCCAGATATTCAAGGTTCACCTGGTGGACAATACCCATATCAGGGGGAAGGGTTCGAAAGTTTTTAAATGCGTTCTGTCCCCACTTTAAAAAGACATAGCGTTCTCTGTTACGCTGAAACTCGAGCTCGGCATTGTAATTGAAAGCGGTTGCCGTTCCAAATTGATCGACCTGTACCGAATGGTCGATGACCAGATCAACAGGTTGCAAGGGATTAATCTTTTTTGGATCCCCACCAAACTGTTGGATGACATCTCGCATAACGGCCAGATCCACAAGAGCAGGCACACCGGTGAAATCCTGCATTAACACCCGGGCTGGTTGAAAGGCGATTTCCTCTTCAACCCAGGCCTGAGATGCCGAACGACTAAGAATTTCAATATCATCCCGGGTTACCGCCCGCCCATCCTCATGGCGCAGCAAATTTTCAAGCATAATCTTCAGAGAAAAAGGAAGTCTGGAAATCTGACCTACACCGGCACGTTCCAATGCTTCTAGAGAGAAAAAATCGAAGGACTGCTCGTCCACTTTCAATACAGACTTGGTACCGAAAGAGTTCAGTTTACGGGTTTCCATAATTATTGATCCGTAGTCTGGAGCCCGTAGTCTTTAACCAACAAACGGCGGACAACAGACCACGAACTATCCTATATTCACTCCTAAAAGTAGCGAGGCCAAACGTCCCAGGGCATAGCCTATTAAACCTGATCCGGCTCCTACTAGCATAACTTCGATACCCGATCGTATCCTTGCCAATCCGGCCAGAGCTGCTTTTGCCACACCCATGACAAAAAGGGCTGTAAGCGTCAACAGACCGGATATGGCCAGATCGATATGGATGTTGGGGAATAGGAAAGGAAAGAGAGGAATGAGAGAGGCAGCTCCAAAGGCCGCTGCCATGATCAGGGCATCCCGAACAGGAGTCCCAAGTCTTTGTGGAGCAAGCCCTAATTCGAAGACAGCAAGGATTTCCAGTAAAAGATCCGGGTGACGACCTATGCGTCGAGTTACCTCTACCGCATCATTCCGCGACATACCCCGGGCTACAAGGGCTGCCATCAATTCTGCAATCTCTTCCCCGGGCTTTTCCCGAACTTCTCGACGTTCTTTCGCAAGTTCAGCTTCGTAAACCTGGCGCTGGGCCCGAGACGATAAAAAAGTGCCTGCCGACATGGATAAAATTCCGGCTATAGCCGATATAGCCCCTGCTAAAAGTACAATATGATTCGAGGTTTCTGCAGCTGCCAAACCCGCAACTACAGAGAAAGTTGATACCAGTGCATCCTGTGCCCCAAATATGACTTCCCGAATGTTGGAGAGACGTTCGATCCGGGCCGGCTCTGTCTCCAACTCCTCGATACCTCTTAATTTAGATCCTAAATCCCCAATCTTAACCCCCGTATCCGTTCGACTTTGGCCTCGGGACTCTGGACTTTGACTTCTGACCTCCGGGCTCCTGCCTTTAGACTCCGAACTGTGGATTCTGGGTTTTGGACTTTCTTTATCTGACGAAGACTCTATAGATCGGGGCGACGTTGTTTTATTTAGCTTCTCCAAGGCTGCGCGAAACATCTCTCGATGATGGCGCTCCCGGTCTAAAGAAAGTCGAAAGGCTTCCGCAGCATCCTGTCGTCCTTCCTCCTCGGCTTCACGGATCATGCGCGGGTACATTTCCTCAATCTCCTGATCTTCTCCATAAGCTGCCGCCATCAAATTCTCTCGAGTCGAGTGGACCGCACCTAAAACGTGGAGATGATTCAGTGCGTGGATAGTTTCTGCACCGGCTGCCTCAAAGAAGAGTTGGGCAATATCCGGATAACCTTCCGTAAAAGCCTGAATTCCATAAGCAATATAGCGACGATTTGCATCCGCTTCTCCGGCCAGGGCGACTTGAAGATTAGCATCGGTTTTACTCCCCATGCTGTGTTCCTCCTGTTTAAAAAATTGAGAGTCCAGATGAATTGAAATTCATCTTCAAAAATCTTTTCTATTTATTACATTGTACCTTACCTCACAGGCAATATCAACCCTAATCTTAATCAAATGGTAAATTCTACTTGTTTGTCTACAGATATCCTGCCCGATTCCTCTCCCCATTCCCTTTTGAAACTTACCCGCCCGGGTAGAAACGGTCTTAAACCTGTTTCTGCCCTCAGCAGGATTTTCAATGGCACATTTCTATAAAGAATCGGTAGGAGTAGGGAAAAAAATGTCTTTTTATAAATATTTCTTTTTTGATTGACTTTTTATGGCACCTGTAATTTAGTGGAAGGGTATTCTCCAGGTAAACCTAGACTCATTTTAACTCTATAAATGAAAGGAGTGGCCCATGTTAAAAGGTTATTGTGTTTATCCAAAAAGCTTCTATTTGCTGGGAATGGTCGTTTTGGGGATCGTGCTTACCCAGATTCCTGCTCTGGGCGCTGATCCAACCGGGGATCCGAGTATTATTCCACCTGGAGCCAAACTTGAGAAACTCTTCGAGGGAGGTTGCGTCCTCACCGAAGGGGTAGCCGCAGGCCCGGATGGAATGATCTACTTCAGTGACATTACCTTTACCTTCCGGTGT
>DATMBG010000056.1 GCA_035559535.1 Candidatus Limnocylindrales bacterium | reverse complement strand
CAAGCCGTTTCAACGTTTACAGGGTCGTCATGAGTTTGAGGGGACGGGGATGGGGTTGGCGATTTGTCAGAAGATTGTCAAGCGGCACAAGGGGGAGATTACGGCTCGCAGTGTACCGGGAAAAGGAAGTACTTTTACTATCCTACTCCCAGCTCAACAATCTAAGAAGATAGGAGAAAACCATGGGTAAGAATACAAACTCCATTGTCATTTTACTTGCTGAGGATGACGACGACGATTATCTGTTGACTCTGGATGCTTTAAGAGAGGCTTTAATAACCAATGAAGTCTATCGGGTCAGAAATGGGGAGGAGTTAATAGATTATTTGCTTCATCAAGGTTCTTTTCAAGATCCCCAAACCTCCCCAAGACCGGGCTTAATCCTGTTAGATTTGAATATGCCGAGGAAGGATGGCCGGGAAGCTTTACACGAAATTAAACTAAATCCCGAGTTGAAAAAGATCCCGGTAGTCGTTTTAACCACTTCAAAAGCCGATGAGGACATTATTCGATCCTATCATTCTGGTGTAAATTCCTTTATTAAGAAACCCGTCAGTTTTGATCAATTGGTAGATGCCATGAAATTACTGGGTAAATATTGGTTAGAGATTGTTGAACTACCTGGCTAGTATAGGGAGAACCGGCATGGACGAACCCGAAATAAAAATATTGGTTGTTGACGACGATACCGAGGGTGTAATACTCATCCAAGATTTACTTCAATCTGGGATGAAGGGATTCAGGTTTGTTCTAGATCATGCCCCTTCTTTCTCAGAAGCGATAAGTTGTGTAAGCAGGACGAATTATGAAGTTTGTTTATTCGACTATCGATTAGGGGAAGTAGATGGCCTAGAGGTCTTACGCAGGATTCGGGCAGAGGGAGTTTCGGTTCCGGTTATTTTTCTAACAGGACAGGGGGATGAGGAAATTGCCGTAGAAGCCATGAAAGCCGGTGCGGCAGATTATCTTCCTAAAGCAAAGTTATCTTCAGAGTTGTTATGTCAGTCTATTCGGTATGCGATGGAATTGCATGAAAAAGAAATGTTTCGGAAGAAGGCCGAAGTAGCCCTCAAGGAGAGTGAAGAATTTAATCGGGCGGTATTGAGCTCCCTGACATCGCATATTGCCGTACTGGATAGAGCTGGAAATGTTATTGCCGTCAACAAGGCATGGGAACGATTTGCCCAAGAAAACGGCGATCCACTTCTTTCTGGTACCGGTGTTGGAACTAACTATCTGGAAGAGTGTCAACAGGCTCTGAAGCGAGGTTCCGAAGATGCGCTAAGAGCTCTGGTTGGGATTCAAGTGGTATTGAAGGGTTTGCAAGATCAATTCACACTGGAATATTCCTGCCATTCGAGGAAGGAAAGACGCTGGTTTTTAATGCGGGTAACCCCTTTGCAGAGCCAACGGGGCGGTGTGGTGGTTACCCATATTGACATCACGGAACGTAAACAGGCTGAGGAGATGGTTCATCATCTGGCCTATCATGATCCTTTAACGGGGTTACCCAACCGGGTATTGTTTAATGATCATCTTACCCTGGAATTAGCACACGCCCGGCGTAACAAAGGTATGGTGGCCGTAATATTTCTCGATCTGGATCGGTTCAAAACCATCAACGATACATTAGGGCATGCCATCGGAGATCAATTGTTACAAGAAGTCGCTAAACGGCTGACAGGTTGTCTTCGAGGAGGAGATACCGTTGCCCGTTTGGGAGGAGACGAATTCATGTTGTTATTACCTGGTATTACCCATGGGGAAGATGTAGCCAAAGTCGCTCGAAGAATTCTTGAGGTGCTTAAACCTCCCTTTAATGTCGATGGACAGGAGCTTCACATTACCGGTAGCATGGGGATAAGCTTATATCCCTCAGATGGCAGAGATGCCGAAACCTTAATTAAAAATGCAGACGCTGCGATGTACCGTACCAAAGAACAGGGTCGAGGAACCTACCAATTTTACACCCCCTCCATGAACGCTAAAGCCTTCGAGCGCCTCATCCTGGAGAATGATCTAAGACGGGCTTTGGAACGACAAGAATTTGTAGTTTATTATCAACCCCAGGTAAGCCTCCACACCGGTCAAATCGTTGGGGTAGAAGCGTTAGTACGCTGGCAACACCCGGATAAAGGATTAGTTCCTCCCATGGAGTTTATTCCCCTGGCAGAAGAAACCGGACTCATTATCCCTCTTGGAGATTGGGTATTCCGGACGGCCTGTGCTCAAAACCAGACCTGGCAAAAAGCAGGCTTCTTTCCTTTACGGGTTGCCGTAAACCTCTCGGCCCGTCGCTTCAAACAAAAAGGTTTGATAAAAGACATAGTCAGGATACTTAAAGAAACCGGACTTGATCCCAACTACCTGGAACTGGAGTTGACCGAAAGTCACCTTATGGAAAATGTAGAAGCCACCCTATCCATCTTACATGAACTGAAAGCCATGGGAATCCATCTTTCCATCGATGATTTTGGTACCGGTTACTCGTCGTTGAGTTATCTGAAGCGGTTTCCTATAGATAAGTTGAAAATAGATCGATCGTTTGTACTGGATATTACCGGTGATCCAGACGATGCGGCCATTGCCATGGCTATAATTGCCATGGCCCATAGCCTGAAATTGAAAGTAACGGCTGAAGGGGTGGAAACCGAAGAACAGTTGAGATTCTTACGCGCTCATCACTGTGATGAAATGCAAGGATATTATTTTAGCCGACCTGTACCGGCTGAGATCATGACTCAGTTACTTCAAGAAGGACGACATTTGAGCTTAGGAAACTCCACTTCTAATCACCTTGAGAGTTAAGTGAAAAACATCTATGTGGGAAAACCAACCTAAAAGAATCCGTAAGTGGATACGTTTGTCTTTCCCGATCATCTGCTTCCTGACATTCTCCCATCCTCTTTGTTATTCACAGCCCCATCAAAAGAAAAATATACTGGTACTCCACTCTTATCATAAAGGATTTACCTGGACAGATAGTATTATGAAGGGCATGGAATCGGTTTTAAAAGCCGACCAACAAAACATGGACCTCTACATCGAATACATGGATACTAAAAGGATTTCCGATGAATGGTATTTTCAAAAACTTCGTGACTTGTATAAATATAAGTATGACCAGCGCAAGTTGGATGTGATTCTCTCTTCCGATGATGATGCCTATAATTTCCTGCTCAAATACCAGGATGATTTATTTCCCGACGTACCGGTGGTTTTCTGTGGAGTTAACTATTTCAAAGATTCGGATTTGATCGGTCACGATATGATGACCGGAGTCGTAGAGGCAGCCGATATCAAGGGAACTCTGGATATTGCCCTGAAACTCCATCCAGCCACCAGACAAATTGCGGTTGTAAGTGATGAAACAACGGCAGGTATTGCTTTCAGAAGGATTGTGCAGGAACTAATCCCAAAATTCCCAAATTCCGTGGAGTTTATCTTTTTAGAAAATCTCAACATGGAAGAGGTCCAGGAACGCGTCAAAAATTTGTCCCCAGACAGTTTTGTGCTTTTATTATCTTTTATTCGAGATAAGTCGGGTAAAGTATTTTCTTATGAAGAAAGTACGGCTCTTATTTCTACTGCGTCGAAAGTCCCTGTTTACAGCTCCTGGGATCTTTTTTTGGGTCATGGAGTCGTAGGAGGTAAAATGATCAGCGGCTACGCCCAGGGAGAAGAGGCTGCAAAGATGGCTCTCCAAATTTTACAGGGCGAAAAAGCCATAAACATTCCTGTCCACGAGGAGAGTCCAAACCGTTATATGTTTGATTACCAACAGATGCAGCGTTTTGGCATTAAACTTTCCAGTTTACCCAAAGGGAGCATAGTTATCAACCGACCTTATTCCTTTTATATAGAACATAAAGGTTTAGTCTGGGCTACCATAGCCTGTATAGGGAGCCTTATATTCCTCGTATTTACCCTCAGTATAAATGTGATCAGGCGGAGAAGAGCGGAAAAGGAGCTACTTAAAGCAAAGGATGAACTGGAGATCCGGGTAAAAGAAAGAACCGTTCAATTGCAGATATCTAATCAACAATTACAGCAAGAGATCATCGAACGAAAGCAGGTAGAAAGGAAGCTGCATCAACAAAATGTCTATTTAACCGCTCTACATGAAACCAGTCTGGCTTTGATGAATCGTCTAGAATTGAATGATCTACTTGAAACCATTGTTACGCTTGCCGGGGCGTTGTTGAACACCCAACATGGATATATCCGCCTAATCGATCCTGAAGAAGCCGCCATGGTAATTAAGGTGGGTGTAGGAATTTACAGCCAATTCATCAATCATCGCTTAAAGTGGGGCGAGAGTCTGGGGGGAAAGGTCTGGCAGACCGGTCAGCCGATCATAATAAATGACTATCGCACCTGGCCTGATCGGATGCCGGATTCCCGTTATGATATTTTTCGTGCGGTCGTAGGTGTGCCGCTTAAATCCGGCCCGGAAGTCGTGGGCGTGCTGGCACTGGCTTATCTTGAAGAAGGTCGGACATTTGGAGAAGATGAGATAGAGCTATTAAAACGATTTGCCGAGTTAGCTTCCATAGCCCTGGATAACGCCCGACTCTATACCTCCACCCAACAAGAACTGACCAAACGCATCAAAGCCGAACAAACCCTCGCCCACTACACCCAAGAATTGGAACGAAGCAACCAGGAACTC
>DATMBG010000055.1 GCA_035559535.1 Candidatus Limnocylindrales bacterium | reverse complement strand
ACACCGGAAGGTAAAGGTAATGTCACTGAAGTAGATCATTCCATCCGGGCCTGCGGCTACCCCTTCGGTGAGGACGCAACCTCCCTCGAAGAGTTTCTCAAGTTTGGCTCCAGGTGGAATAATACTCGGATCCCCGGTTGGCATCTTCTCCTCAGCTTCCAGGGCAGATAGGTTTATGAAGATCACACCGATAAGGATAATACCTATCAAAGGGAAATTCCTTATACGAAAAGATAACATAATCGACTCCTTTCTTCAGATGAGATGAAGGTAAAGATAAAAGACAAGGGAATAGTTACCTACGACCACCTGATTATCTTCTGAGTTGATACCTCCCTGAAAAGATAAGATCCAGAATCAATCTGGAAAAAGATAGTCCCTGAGGCAGGCCAGGGACTATCCCCACTCATAAGATAACGGAAATACCAGGAGGATTTATGAGTGGAACCTGACATAGGGTTTTAAATTGCACCAATCGTAATACTTTATAAAAATAAATAATATCTTTTATGTGGTTTTTTAAAAATAAATAATACGAAACACTGTTTGTCAAGAAAAATAGTAATAAATTTTATGGAGAATTTACAAAGAGATCCTTCCGGTTGATGGAAATGCGGCAAAAGTAGGGAGGAACGATCCTTGCGATGATCCTTAAATGGGGCAATCCTGGGGAGTTATTTCTACCATTCAGAGGGGTTTTCAGGTACGACCCTGCATGGCCTCAAGCAGGCAATCCCTCCCTTTCCCTCCTCCCATGCGGAGAGGGCTGGGGTGGGCGGTCCTTATCCTTTAGAAGGCATTTCAAGACCGACCTGGTATAAGCACCGGATTTTTTGTTTTCAGTGGTTAAGCTCCGATCATCGTGTACTTTACCGACATTTCAACACATAAATACCCAGACCGAATAAAACGATGGAACTTGCTGCCGAAGCCATACAGTAGAGGCAAACAGCCTTAAGAACAAAAAGTTGAAGATAGATAAACCCCAGCGAAGTCAGGAAGCCAAAGAAAGTCAAATAGGCGGTAAAACGGAGGATACTCCTTCGTGGCGTATCCACGTAAGCAACCAGGGAGAGAAAAATAACCAGATAATACAAGGCTCCGGGCAGGGCTACAGGGACCCTTCCCAGGGTCGCATAGGGGCTTGTGAGGACCTTTTCGCAACCTTCTAGGAGGGAGCAGGTGGGAACTTCCCCCAGGTAATGTTTGGCAGTCAGGTAGGTTGCATCTAAAAAACCTACCAGACTGACGATGAGAAAAGCAAGAACAATGGAGTTAGGAATTACTTTGAATGGCCTGCTGGATGAGGTTTTTAAACTCTTCATAGCTTCTGGGGTTTTGAATTTTCTTTCCGTTAAGAAAAAAAGTTGGCGTGGCGTCTATACCGGATTGAATACTGTGCTGATAATCGTTTTCTACCTTTTCTCGCACTTCCCTGGAGTTGAGATCATTTTTAAACTGTTCCACACTGAGATTAAGGGATTGAGCATATTTTATAAAAATCTCCCCGGCATCGGACCGATTTGCCCAACTACTCTGATTTTCAAAAAGCATGTCATGCATTTCCCAAAACTTACCCTGCCTGCCGGCGGCTTCGGCAGCGCGTGCAGCCAATTCTGCGTTGGGATGAATTTGCTTGAGGGGAAAATGGCGATAGACAAATTGCATTTTATCGTTAAATTCCAGGGTTAATCTTTTAACCCAGGCATAGCTATTACGGCAAGCAGGACATTGAAAGTCGCTGTATTCGATCAGAGTAACCTTTGCATCTTTATTGCCTTTGGTCCAACCTGCAGTTGAGTCTAGGGAGGTTGGTGGAGAGGCTTTGTAGGAAGAGGGATTTTTGGCCAACTGGATCATTCCAAAGATCCCACCGCCAACGCCGAGCAACACAAAAAACCAGAGGGTAATCCGCCTGCGTAGGCGTTTCCGTTGTTCTTGTTTTTGTTCATGTAATCTGGCTTGCTTTTTTTCCTCCCGTCTCAATTCCCGACGTTCTCTTTTAGTCAAATGTCGGTGGTTGTTGTCGGCCATACTGTTTTCTCTCCCCTATAGCTGCGCCTTGCATCCCGGAGAAGCTTCCGGTGCAGACATTTAAATCCTGGATTTCTGAATCGTAGCCTTATCTATAACTTCTCCCCGATCATTAATGGCTTTAAGGGTGAGGAGGCTTCCATCAATCTCGACATAGGTTACATGGAAAGTATCTTCAATATAGGCACACCAGGGCCCTTTCTTTAGACGGCTTCGCCAGAAATTATTTCCCCGTCCCCCCCCACCGGTTACAATATAGACAATCCCCTGGGTATCGGAAACAGGTTCACTTTCTATACTGCCGTCCCTTATGGGATAAGATCTCTCATAGTGGTGATCGTGGCCATTAAACACCATATCCACCTGGTATTTCTCCAATACTGGAACCAGGGTTTTCCTGAGCTGGGCCAGCCGTTCTTTCTGACCTCCCTGACCGTGGTATCCTCCACTATAAGGGGGATGGTGAAAAAAGACAAATCGCCAGTTGACCTCCGGGTCGTTCTCGGCCTTCTGAAGTTCATGAACCAGCCACTTATATTGAGGACTTCCTTGAATTTGATCCGGTTTATATAAAAGCCCTTCATTACTATCTAAGGCTATAAACAGAGCATGGGCATATCTAAAGGTATAATATCGTTTGGAATTCAGAGGATTATTAGCGGGAACATCAAATGCCTCTAAGTAACCTTGTCCGTTTTTGGAATCCAGATCATGGTTTCCCAGTGAAGGAAAGAAGGGAACCTTTTTTATCAGGTCTCGATAGGGTCGGAAGTAGTTAGACTCATAGTAGGCAGTATCCCCATTGGGATAGACAATATCTCCCGTCAGAATAGCCAGGTCAAAATTTAAACTTTTCATGACCTCTGCGACCCGATATTGATCCGTATTACCACTACCGGAATCTCCAAATGCGATAAAGGAGAAACTTTTAGAACTACACGGTTTGGCTGTTTTGAAAGTTTCCATTTCTGTCAGGGGGGCTCCATCGCCAAAAATCTGATAATAGTACTGGGTATCCGGTTGAAGATCTAGAAGCGTCACGAGATGGCACTCTGTAGGTGAAAGACCGTTTGCAATCTGTTCTAAATCTTGTGTCAGTCCGTATCGGATCTCACCTTTACAGGAACTTTTTGTTTTCCAGGCAATTTTCATCGAAGAAGTGGTAGGGCATTGAAGGTAAGGATATCGAAGTAACTCTAAATCGGTTTTAGACAGGTTTTTAGATGAACTTCTATAAACCTCCTGGAATGATGAAAAGGTTTTTTTCTCAGCCTGGGTACAGGATATTAAACTTACGGGCAATGTACTCAGGTAAAGTCCAAAACCACCTCGCCCCACTTTCTTTAAAAATTCTCTTCGTGTAACTCTGCTTTCCATACCTCTTCCTAAACCACCTAGATACCTTTCCTTCCAGTTAGAAATTTACCCCCGGCATCTAGTAGGCTGTGCTTCCATGTTGGATTACAACCCTTTAACACTTCAAATTATATTCTCAAATCTAATTCCATTTGTAAAGGATAAATAGTTATTTTTTTCATTCTTTTAAGGTATCTAAAACTATCCCTGATCTTTAGGGGATCAGATACCTAATCTTTGGGTTCTGTTGGGAATTTAGCCTCTACCCATTCATTCCATCCACCTTTCAAGGCATAAACCCTGGTAAATCCCTTACGGAGGAGTTCCCGTGCCACCCGGGCACTGGTAGCTTCATCAGGTCAAGAACAATAAAGAACCAAAATTTTATCTTTAGGATATTTGTCGGCCCAAGAGTTTACACTTTTGGGGTCTTCTCGGATCGCCCCTTTAATTTTTTCCCTGCTGCTTTCCCAACTTGAACCAGTTCTGACATCCAGGATAATCAAATCGGGGTTACCGAACATTTCTTTAAGCTTTTCTTTTGTTATTCTGGGAACCTCATCGGCGGCATATCCCATTGTAGAAACCCAACAGGACAGTACGAAAAATAGGATCCCGGCTATAGGGAACAATCTTTTTAGTTTCATTTGCTCCTCATAAAGAGGGAGTCGAATCGGGTAAACCTGATTATTCCCGATTCTCCACCTCTTCTTTCCATAAGGACTTTCATCAGCTATTGCTTTAACAGCAACTTGATAAATTTAATTTTATCCCCTCAGGGAGAAAATACAAAAAATAATTTACCCTATCTATTCAGGAAACAGGCCTATTCCATGATCAAATAGACAGACGAATAGACAAACAGTTCTATAATCGAGAAAAAGCAGATAGAAAATCCAAACTGAGAAGGAGAAAACCGATTTTTGTCTTGGCATCATGGAATAAGCCCTTTAATTTCCCCAGGATTTCATCCTCTTAGAAGTTGACAACCGCCTGGAACTGAAATTGATGACTTGTTTTATCGGCTTCTAGAATATCTACTCCTGGCTCTTCATCGGAGAAGGCAGGTCGATTGGAGTGGTTGTAACGGTATTCAAACTTCAAGTCGACCCAATCAATGGGATGACGAGTTCGTGCAAACGTAGCACCGGTCGGACGAAGATCTGGAATCAATCGGGAGAGATGGATGACGGGAGCAAAAGTCAGGGATTGGAGCTTTTGCTGGATTCCGGTTCTTGCCCCATCCTGATCATCAAAGTAGCCATAACGAAGGGAAAAACCCAACCAGGGTCGGGCATCATAGTGGCCCAGCAAATAAAATCCAAACCAACTTACATCTCCCTGTATTGGGGCCTGAAAGATAGGCTGGCCGACTTGTCGGGCTTCAAAATCTGATTCGCTTCCGAAGACAAATTCCCCCGTCAAAAGGAATTTGGAGATAGGATTCCAGGTAGCGTCAAGGTCTATCACCCATCGTTTACTCGAATCGTTATTTTCTTGTTCGGGACCATAGATACCTCCGATGCCAAAGTTTAAAAGGCCTGTGGTCGGCAAGGGGGTGAAACCAATGCGGCCTCCGACGGTTTTTCCTTTATTGTTATCGTTAAAGTCATCCTCCGTCGTCTCAGACTCCCAGCGGTTCACGAGGAAGACATCGAAGTTTACTTTAGGATTTACTTGGTAAGCCGTCCAGAATCCCGTTACTTTTTGCGGGCGACCGAAACGGAAGACCTCGGAGTTGGTAGCCGTGAGCAACAGGGGTTCATCATGCCGTTCGATACCGAACGGAACGTCAAATCTTCCCAAGGAGAGGGAAAGCCCATTCCCAACCGGGACTATACCGGTAATATTAAATTTATCCAGCCCAACTTCAATTTCGGGCTCCTCGGATCCGAATCTCTCAATACAAGGACTGGTTCCACCTTCCGGACAGCCGAACTCCGGGTTGAAGCCATGGGCATGTCGGTTCCTGTGACTTTCTACCTCGATAGCTCCACTGGCTGAAAGCCAGGAAGCAAAAGTCCTGGAAAGGGCCAGGCCGAATTTGTCGAAACTAAAATTAGTCGCTCCAGGATTGGCCAGAGCCGGAGCACTACCGGCAAATTCCGGAACTATCTGAATACGGGAATTATAACTCAAGGATCCCACGATGAAACCATTGATCTTTATACCCACAGGTTCTTTAGGAAGTCCTGCAAGATCTAAGGGGGTCTCTCGACCGGGTGAGGTAGGAGATAGCGAGATCTCCCGTTCCTTAGACTCCTGAGCCAGACCACAGGTAGACCAGGTCATAATGTAAAGGAGTAGCCCCGGAATATAGAGAAGATAAGGGGATAAAAGGTTTTTCTTTTTTCTTCCCTTCGATTTTACAAGGAACTCATCCCTGTCATAGGGACCCTTTTGATGAAAAAAGCTTTGACCTTGAGATTTTGAGACTCTTTTATTACTCCCATCCATGGAGTGATCAGATGGTATTAAATCCGACTGAGTCCACATAATTTCCTCCTCTCTACTGTAAGCGGCCAGCAAGGTTAGTTGTTGTCATAACCCGCTAAACCTGGAAATAGGCACACATCGAGTTTTAAGAACCCATCGGTACAGGCACAGCACAGATCAAGTACCCTCAACCTCTATCCCAATCTCAAACGTAAAAAAGGGAATCTGGAATACAGGTTTAAAACCATGAACAAGCTCACATGAAATCTCAACCTTGTGGCTTATCGATAGCTATGGAGTAAAGGAGGAGCTCGACTTTTAAAGGAGAGATCAAAAAATAGATGAAGGCTTTCGATTCGAATAAAAGTATCCAGAGGGAATTCCTGGATTTTACTTAAAAGATTTACTTGAGAGGTCAGGCTTCCTGAAATAAGGTTAAGTAAAAAGACACAGATATGATGGGAAGACTCTGGATGTTGATCCCTCGAATTGGACGGAGAAGGTTGGGAAGGTTCTAACCTGGAAGAAGTCAGAGAGATTCCCGGTTTAAAGTCTAATTCATGGTCCACTAAACAGAAGGTCCCATAGCCCAGGAAAACTAAATAGGCCAGAAGGACTATTTTTACCCAGGAAAACAACTTCTTCTGCATAAAAGAAAGGATTTCATTCAAAAAAGGGTTTTATTTAAAGCTTCCCATCAGATATCCCCTCGCTTCAGGACCGCAATATCGAAGAGAGCCGCAGCACGTTGGATAAGGTTGGCAACAATTTGACCATAAAAGAGGGTCATATTTTCCTGTCCACCGGCCTGACCGGCCCCGGCAACCGTGAAGTTTCCATGGCTATCCAATCCGATATAGTTTTGAGTGAAATCCTGATCCAGAAGTGGCTTGAGCCAGGGATAGGTTTCTTCGGTCATTTCCACGACCTTTGCACCCTTGACTTTCCCATCGGGGCCTAATCCAACGGCTACCCGGACCGGGCCATGGATGGTAAACTCGGTCATAAAGGCCACTGCGGCGACCATTTTTCCCTGCTCATCCCGACCCAGGTAAAATCGATAAAACTCTTCATCAGCCTGCCATCCCAGTTGGTTTCGTAAGGCTTCCCGTTCTTCAGGTTTTAACCTGACTTCCCGAACAAAGAACTTTTTAGCCCCGTCGGTCATACTCAGCACGGCATCCCGATCAGAGATGAGAACCACCGGAGGGGTAATATGAGCGAGGGTGATTCCTGTCTGGACTATAAAAGAAAAGCATAACATACACCCGGTTAGAAACATAACCTGTTTATATTTTTTCTTCATACCTAAAGACCTCCTTTCCTGTCACGACTTACCTACGGTTTATATAGGGGCTCCCCTTTTTAGCCAGAGTTCATAAAGGGAAATGACAGCAATCATTACATAACCCAGGGCAAAGATACTTCCACCCATCAAAACCAGCACGGCAAAGGGTTGCCAGACAAACCGGGTCAGCCACATACCGCCAATATCTAAGATGGTTCCGATAAAGGGAAGGGCCAGAATCAAGGCTTTCTTCCACTCCTCTATAGAAGAAAAAAGGAAGATGAGTCCGAGCAGTCCAGCAATAAGGGTTTGACCGAAGAGATGGGTATGGCTTGTCTGAATCAAGAGGGGAGTCCGAATCCAGACTTTGGCAGTGTTACGGATTTGACTGATATCGATCTCCTTTTCCATGCTCATCTGTCCGTGACCCATATGCGTCATGGGCATTTCCGGAGCCAAACTACTCTTTACATCTTCATAAGAAAGGCCAACAGCAGTGGCTGCCTGGGTAAAGGCAGCCAAAGATCCTAAACCGATTCCCAAAAGGAACAAAGTACAGAATACCTTGGCACTTAAAGGTAGATTGGAAAGATAAACCCCTTTCATAGAGTAACACACCTCCTTGAAGAATGGGCATTATAGCCCCCTGTATAACCTAGTTCCCTAACCTGAGGAAAGTAGACAGAAAGAGTCTTTACACAAGAATTAGCCTTCTTTACCTTTGTAGAAACAGCCTTAATCTTTAACAAGAAGAACACAAAAGTCTTTCTAAAAAGAAGTAATCCCTTACTTCCCTCTGATTTCTCTGATCTTCGTGTTAAATTTTAAGGCTTTAACAAAAACCGCCAAAGTAAAGTAAAGAATATTTAAAAGGCAGGTTTGAAGAAGCCAGGGGGGGATCGATTAGCGTAGGAGAGAATAGGGGCTCGATAAACTTTTTCATTTCGTATCCAATTACAGGGAGAAATAAGTAGGGCAAAAATAAAAAGGAATAGGCCGGAAACTATCGAGGTTAAAAGGAGAAATTGTACTACCAAACAGGAGTGGGCAAGACTTCTTGAATCCTTGGATTCATGGTGCCGATGGGAGGAAGGAAAATCCGAGATTTCCCCAGGGTGGGAAAAGTCTAGAGGATGATCAAACAGGCAAAGATTCCCATAACCTAGAAATCCCAGGTATAACAGTAAAAGAAGGAAGAATAATTCTTTTCTTTGTACGCTTTGGACCAACGGACAGACCCCCTATAATTTCATATCCTGACTTATAGTCAACCGCTTTCTTTTAAAATTGTCAAGGTTAATTTCACCCTTTTCATCATTTTCCTCTCCCGTCCTCTCTACAATTTCCAGAACTACATCCAATCAAATGGTTCTTCCCAGAATTTGATTGAAGTGGTAGGATCATAGGAAGGGTCAAAACAAAAGATTAGTAACTGTAACAATTTAGTAGATGTCCCTTTTTCTGTCTGAACGCCCCCCATCCCCCCTCCAGGGGGGATTCAGCAGCAGCAACCCTATGTCAGTCCCTCCTGGAGGGGGGATGGGGGGCGTTTCTTTTTCTACCTAACTAAATGGATACGGATACAAAGGTTAAAAAAAATTTGACAGGTTAAGAAACAGGCATTAATTTTGAATACTGGAAAATTTCCGGATAATTTAGAAACACACCCGTTGCTTGTAAAGATAAGCAACAGTTCAATCGGAGGGGCTGCTCTGAATGAACTTTTATAAGTAAAACCAGCCCAAACCTTCATAGGAGGCCTTTAAATGGATACGGAAACCGTGATTTTAAGAAAAAAAGAGGTAGGAAACACCCGATTTGAGCTAACCGAACGAGATGTTCGGGAAAATGGAACTTTATATAAAGAATTTAGTTTGATTATCTCTAATGGGAACGGCAATCCGAAAGTTATTTCGGAGAAATCCCCTACAACGGGTAAAAAAGCTGCCGTTGAATCTCTTAGACAAGATTATATCAGATTATTTGAT
Organism: Candidatus Limnocylindrales bacterium; assembly: GCA_035559535.1. Lineage (NCBI taxonomy): Bacteria > Bacillati > Chloroflexota > Candidatus Limnocylindria > Candidatus Limnocylindrales > Candidatus Limnocylindrales bacterium. The sequence goes on along the minus strand of DATMBG010000055.1, from coordinate 29,560 downwards.
AAAAAAGTAGCTCAAGCGGTTGAGGAACAGAAGGAAAAAGAAAAAGCTTTAATTCAACAACCTTCTGGCCCTGTAGATCCTATCAAAGCAAGTAAAAGATCCGTGGGAAAGAGATAAAATTTATTTCCTTAAACTTTAGGGAGGAATTTAAGAAACCCGTTTTCTTTAAGAAGACGGGTTTTTTATTTGTTTCTTACCCTGCATCTGGAAAAATCTGCTGTTCTTATTCCAGGCCGGCTTCTCTGAAAAGTTATCCCCCTTCCCAGGAAGGAAAGGGGATTTACGGGGATCAGTCTTCAACAAGCTGTTTAAGTTCGGTCAAACGGCTTACCTGGGCATCCGGCAGGAATCCTAATTCATCCAGTGGAGCATTTGTTCGATTGACCCAACATACCTGAAATCCGAAAGCCTTCGCACCGATAACATCGAAAGAGTTAGAAGAAACAAAACAGATGGCTTCCTTGGGTATACCTAATTTTTGAGGAGCCAGCTCATAAACCCGGGGACTTGGTTTATAAGCTTTAACCTCTTCTACACTGATAATTTGTACAAATCTTCCCTTTAAACCTGCATTTTGAACCACAGCCTGAAGCATGCGAGGAGAGCCATTGGAAAGGATAGAGAGGGGAAAGGAAGCCAGGGAAGTCAGGGCCTCTAAGACTTCTGGATAAAGGTCCAGTCGAAGATAAGCGGTCATAAGTAAGGGACGAGGGTCGATGGGAGCCTGGAGATTGAGAGTTTTGCAGGCAAAGGTAAGTGCAGCTTCTGTTACCTGCCAAAAATCCTCGTAATGCCCCATTAATGTTTTCAACCAGGTGTACTCCAATTGCTTGGCCCGCCAAAGTTGACTCAAGGCCTCACCCCGCCCGGGAAAGGCTCTATTACAAGCCTCTACAACGGAATGAACGTCGAAGAGGGTTCCATAAGCATCAAAAACAAAAGTCTGAATATTTTTCATGGATCATCCTCCAGAACTAAGGTACCGAACAACGGACACATGAGCCGTACTTCTAATATGTGTTCCCCTATAAAGAGAAAGTCAACAAGAAAAGTAGACCCCTCGCGAATTTTATCCAATATCCTAGCGAATAGGGATACCCCTCTAACCCCTCGGATCCTCCCCTCCCTGTGAGGGAAAGAGAGAATGGAAACCCAGGTCATCCCCGAGTTCCCCCTTCCCACGTCAGGGGCTTATCTTTACCCACATTTTTCGATTTGGGAGGATGGGTTCAAAACGGTTAGTAGGTCAACCGTCCCGGTTGACCCACCTTGCAAAAAGAGGGAGCTTGCCCTCACGAAGGGGATTCGAGACATTTCACTACTCAACCGGCAAGATAGCTAAACCAGTTATTAATCCCCTGAAATGAAAAAATGTGGGTAATGGTTAACGTCAGGGGGGGGGAGCTTCCTTTGGAGCTTGAAGAAAATCCTGAATGACGGAATCCCCTGACGGAAGTCGGGGCTACCAACTGTTTACTCCTGACAGGGCTTTTCAGCTTATCCTGGTGTCTGTGAGGGGTAGGGAGGGTAGGTTAGAAAAAACCCTATTCCTAAAAGTTAGAGGGAAGCAGGGAGTATTAGACCTCACCTGTTAAATAGGTAGGAATACAAAGTGCTTGACAAGCCTGAGGGTTCCACTGTTATTTGTTTAAGGAGAATAAATAGCTTATATCCTTAAAGAACTACAACGCAGAAGGTAAAACGTACAGATCAAATAATAAAGTAAGGCAAGGGTTACGTTTTACAGGTTGCGTTTTAAACATGTATCAAATTAACGAAGAACGTTTCTATTTTGAAGATATCCCGAATAGTAAATCCTTTACCGATGCCTTTTCCCGAGAGCATTATACCCGTGATAAAACCTTTCATACCGAGCATTTGAAGCTAGAACTCTCCTTTGACGAACCGGCCAGGAAGGTTATGGGACGGGTAACTTTAACTCTTTATCCCATAAACGACCATTTTCGTTGGGTAGAACTGGATAGTGTGGATTTAACCATTCTAAAAGTTACCGATCAGGAGGGGAGAGTTTTAGAGTTTACGGCGTCCGAGGGCAAGCTCCGCATAGACCTGGGTCAATTTTATCAAAGTGGACAAAAGATAATCGTTTCCATAGATTATGAAGGGTTCCCCAAAAAGGGTCTTTTCTTTGTACAACCCGATGAAGCCTATCCCCACAAGCCTTATCAAATCTGGTCCCAGGGAGAAGCTCAGGACAACAGCCACTGGTTTCCCTGTTATGACGCTCCGAATGACCGGTGTACTTCAGAGGTCCTTTTAACGGTTCAAGACAAGTATATTGGCCTGTCTAACGGTAAACTCCTGGAGGTTACCCATGATCCCATCCGAAAGACCAAAACGTTTCATTGGTTCCATGAATTTCCCCATCCTACCTACCTGGTAAATATTGCCGTTGGAGAGTTCAGTGAAAAGACCGATTATTATGAAGATATTCCTATTATTTACTATGTTCCCCGGGGAGATGAGGATAAAATCCAGCGTTCCTTTGAAAATACCCCGGATATGATGAAGTTTTTTTCGGAAAAGACCGGTTATCGTTATCCCTATGCCAAATATGCCCAGGTGGCCGTGTATGATTTCACCTGGGGAGGAATGGAAAATACCACCTTGACGATTCTCACCCATACGACCCTTCATGACGCCCGGGCCCATCTGGACTATAAGAGTGATGCTCTGGTGGCCCATGAACTGGCCCATCAGTGGTTTGGGGATCTGCTGACCACTAAAAGCTGGGAGCATCTGTGGTTAAATGAAGGATTTGCTTCTTATTTTGATCCCCTCTACTATGAGTACAAGTGGGGTGTGGATGAGTTCCATTATCGGATGATGGAAGAAGCAGAAGGGTATTTTAAGGAAACCGAGAAGTACAAGCGGCCCATTGTAACGAACCTGTATACAGACCATGAAGATATGTTCGACGCACATTCGTATAACAAAGCGGCCTGGGCTTTACATATGCTTCGATATGTTCTCTCCGATGAGCTATTCTGGAAGGTAATTCCGGCTTATGTACGAAAATTCGCCGGAAAAAATGTGGAAACCAACGATCTCAAAGTGGTGATTGAAGAGACAACCGGAATGAGCCTGGAATGGTTTTTTAAGCAATGGTTTTATAAAGCAGGCCATCCGGAATTCGAGGTCAAATGGAGTTGGGAACCTTCTTCAGAGAGTCCAGAGTCGGAAAAAGGGAAAGATCTCAGATACCGGACATCTGATACCGGACTTCAGGCAGGAGGTATGGTCGTTTTAAATGTGAAACAGACTCAAAAAACGGACGAACAGGTTCCGATTTTCCGAATGCCTGTCGAAATCGAAATCACCACCCGGGAAGGAAGCCGGACCCACAAAATAACCGTTGAAAAAGCCGAACAGACCTTTTTCTTTCCTGCCGATTCCAGACCGCTTATGGTACTCTTTGACCCCGGTAACTGGATTCTAAAAACCCTTAAATTCGATAAACCCAAGGAAGAATGGATTTACCAGGTTAAGCACGCCAGGACCATTGCCGGAAGGATCCAAGCCTGTGAAGGATTAGGAAAGATTATAGGTCATTCCGCGGTGGTGACCTCTTTGAAAGAGACCCTGTTGGGAGATAAGTTTTACGGGGTTCGACGTGCAGCCGCCAAAGCTTTGGGTGAAATCGGAACCGAAGAAGCTTTAACGGCCTTACTGGAAGGCCTTAAAGATCCAGACTCTCGAGTTCGAAGGGGGGTCGTGGATGCTTTGGGAAACTTCAAAAAGGAATCGGTTATTGCCGTTTTAAAGGAAGTTTTTGCCAAAGATGAAAGTTATTTTACCCTAGGTGGCACCTTAGAAGCAGCCGCTAAAACAAAATTGACCGGAGTTTACGACTTCATCCTGGAAGGATTAAAACAGGATTCTTGGGCAGAGGTTATTCGCTCCTCGGTATTCAATGCCTTGGGAGAACTCAAAGATCCCAGGGGAATCGAAGTCGGAATGAAATACACGGCCTATGGCCAACCTTATCAAGTTCGAATGGCTGCTGCGAAAGCTCTGGGGAAATTAGGGGATAGCCTGGAAGATAAAAAGGAGATAATTCGAGAGCATCTGGTACCTCTCCTTAAAGATCCCCATCATCGAGTACGTCGGGCGGTTGTTGACGCTCTGGCTACCCTGGGAGATCGTAAAGCCATTCCAGAACTGGAGAAGCTGGCCGAGAGCGAACCCCTTAGTTTGATCAGGCGTGCAGCCCAGAAAGCCATTAAAGCCATTCAGGAGAAGGCCGGAGAAAAATCTCCCAAGGTAGAATTCCAGAAGGAGTTGGAATCCCTCAGAGATGAAAATAAAGAGATGAAAAAGAAATTAGAGGAGTTAACCGCTAAAGTCGCTGCCCTCATCGAAACAAAAGGTGAAAAGTAAAAGGCAAAAGGGATAGAAAAGGTAGAATAAAGGTAAAGCTCCTAAAGATTTTTCCGGCTAATAGGGATTTCAAGACTCTTAAAAGGACTAACAAAATTCTTAAAAATAGCAGGGACATGAGCCATTTTCTTTTGTCTTTAATTCTTCCTCTTTCCGCTTTCACTCTTCCTCGCCCGGCGTTTCACGTTCGTCGCTTCCCCTGGCTCTTTTTATTCTTCATCTGCCTATCTGGGTGTACTCATCGGCTTGACCGTTCAGATATTGAACAGCTCAAATATTTGTTGGTCAGCCTTGAACAGGGAGGTGGAGGGGTTCCTATATCCCCCCATCTTGTCCTGACCACGGCCCATCTTATCTGGAAACCTCCGGGAAAAACGGAGCAAACGCTCTATATTTATATGCCACCGGATTTCACCCATCATACCATCAAAGGACAGGTAGTCTTTATTCGCCGGGAGAAAGATCTCTGCTTGATTAAAACGGATTATACGTTCTCAAGTTACGCCCGCCTGGCCAAAAAGGTTAACTTTTTTGAGGATGTCATTTTGGTTTCCAACTTCCTCTCCGCCGATGCCAGTCTGTTCGCCGATCGAGACTACTATGGCTATAGCCCCTCCATCCAAATCGGTCAATTCATCGATGAAAAGATGGTAAGAGGGACCAGATTGCTTCAATTTAATGGGGGGACCGTTTTTGGAGATAGCGGTTCCCCCCTCTTCAATAAGAAAAAAGAATTAGTAGGCATTGTGAGCCGGGTCGGTCTTTCTCAACCAGGTTATGGGCGGTCTGCTTCGGTTGTAACCCACTACGGACTTGCCATTCACCTGGAAGAGATCCGACAGTTTTTAAAAGAAGGCCGGCTATGAATTAACTTTCATTCCCCTGTTTAAGGTTTTTTACTCTCCGGGTGTTTTGGATCAGATTTAGAGGAACTCTTTGTTTCTTCTTCATTTAAGATGACTCCTAAAGCTTTCAATCTCTCCTCCAGACTATGTTGGGTAGTTGAAAGTTTTTTCAATACCTCACGAATCAAAGCATATTCTGAATCGGTGGAATGAGATGGATTTTGCACTTTCCTCACCTCCTGGATCATGGGATCTAATCCTGTTTTAAGGATCTTCCTCTCTTCTCTCGAGAGCCTTCCACACTTCTTGCTCCCTAGGAGTTTCCTTTTCAAACATACTTCTTTAAATTTAAGCATATTTAGTGCCAGTTTTAACGATCTTCATCAAAACTCCAAAAATCCTGTTGCTTTTTTTTTCTCCCCATGTCAGTTTTACATAGAATTAATTATCATGGAATCAGGATTTAATTTCTAAGCCTCAAAAGCCTAGCGTGTACGGAGATCTTAAAAAAGTTATTTTAAATCTCTGAATACGTGGCGCTTCGATAGTTTTGAGATTATAAATGACAAAACCGGATATTTCAAACTCTACAACCCATTCCTTAGGGGATTTACCCTCTGAGGAGTTCCGTCGATTTGCCCATCAACTGGTAGACTGGATAGCCGATTATCTGGAACAGATCGAGAAGTACCCGGTACTTCCAGATGTAGCCCCCGGGGATATCCGTGCCCAATTACCATCCTTACCGCCTACCTTGGGTGAGCCCATGGAAACGATTCTGGCAGATGTGGATAGAATTATCCTCCCTGGCATGACCCATTGGAATCACCCTAATTTCTTTGCCTATTTTTCCATCACCGGCAGTGGGCCGGGTATACTTGGGGAGTTGCTCAGTGCTGCTTTTAACATCAACGGCATGTTATGGAAGACCTGTCCATCGGCCACAGAACTTGAGCAGGTAACCCTGGACTGGTTACGGCAAATGCTGGGTTTACCCCAGGAGTTCTGGGGGATTATTTATGATACGGCGTCTATCAGTACCCTTCACGCCATAGCTGCTGCACGGGAGCAATTGATGGATTTACAGATTCGCGAACAAGGTCTGGCAGGTCGAACTGAAGTACCCCGGTTAAGGCTTTATACTTCAGAACAGGCCCATTCCTCTGTGGATAAAGCCGCCATCACCCTGGGTATAGGTCTGGCCGGTGTTCGCAAGATTCCCGTGGACGAAGGGTTTCGGATGCAACCGAAGGCTCTGGCTCAGGCTATTAACGAGGATCGACGTCAAGGATGGAGGCCCTTCTGTGTGGTCGCGACGGTGGGTACGACTTCAACTACCAGTATAGACCCTGTTCCTGAAATTGCAGAAATTTGTGAACGGGAAGGGTTATGGCTACATGTGGACGGAGCTTACGGAGGGATGGCGGCAGTGATACCGGAAATGCGTCATGTCCTTGCAGGTTGTGATCGGGCGGACTCCCTGGTAACGAATCCCCACAAATGGCTGTTTGTGCCTGTAGATCTCAGTGCTTTCTACACCCGTAAACCGGAGATATTGCGGCGAGCCTTCAGCCTGGTTCCGGAATACCTTCGTACATCTCAGGACCATCAGGTAGAGAACCTCATGGACTATGGGGTTCAGTTGGGTCGACGTTTCAGAGCCCTAAAACTGTGGTTTGTGCTCAGATATTTCGGATGGGAGGGAATAGCGGCCCGAATCCGTAAACATATCCAACTGGCTCAAGATTTTGCGGCATGGATCGATGCTGACCCAAATTTCGAGCGTATGACTCCCACTCCTTTCAGTACCATTTGCTTCCGGGCTCACCCACCCCATATGGATCAGGAAGAGACCTTAAACCACTTGAATGAACGCCTGTTAGAGGCAATTAACGGAACCCATGAAGTGTTTTTGTCCCACACCAGGTTACACAATCGGTACGTCCTGCGCCTGGCCATCGGTAATATACGTACCGAAGAAAAACATGTCCGTCGAGCCTGGGAGATTATTCGGGAAAAACTTAAAGAAGTAAGTTCTGGGTATTAGGTGATAAGAAAAAGACTTATGAGACCTGTCACTTAAGACCCAGGACTGTTTTGGTTGGATGTATAACCAACAACTTCTCGATCATTTTGAAAATCCGAGAAATGTGGGTGAAATCGAAGATGCAGATGGCAAGGGAAGGGTCACCAATCCTGCCTGTGGGGATATCATGAGCTTACACATCCGGGTTAAAGGGGATAAGATTTATGAAGCAAAATTTAAAACCTACGGGTGTCCGGCAGCCATAGCCAGCGGGTCGGTTGTTACAGAAATGCTGATAGGAAAAACCCTGGAAGAAGCCCTTAAAATCTCACATAAAGATATCGACAAAGCTCTTGGAGGACTTGAACCGGCAACCGTTCATGGTTCTATGTTGGCAGAGGACGCCGTTCAAACGGCTATTCAGGATTATAAGACAAAGAATCGGGCGTAGAACGGTATAAAAGAGCTCAAAGAAACCCCCTGGCTTTGGGAGGGTGTGGGTTTAATTTAATTATTTCTGAAAGAATGGGAGGGAAGGAAACCCTCTGGAGATTCTGTGGAGGGAGTCCTTCATTCTTCCATTCTTTCCTTCCTTTCTGTTCTTCTAACTTTCTAAAACTCTTTTAATTTCCTCTTCGGCCCAGGCTATGGCCGTTTTAATCGGGGTTCCGTTTACAACTTTAGCAACCATATTAGGCAAGATGTATAAATTATCGATCCGTTGGATGTAGGGATTGGGCGGAGAAGGCCAGCCCTGGGAGTGAGCAAATCTGGCTTCCCCAGGTAGAATTTTAAACTTCGGATTCTCCATCCACAGGGGATGATTCTCATAGGCTTTGAAAACCCCCTGACTGAATCCCTCCCCTGCTATCATTAACTCCACATAGTTTTCGGGTTCTATCAAGTATTGAAGGAAGGTTTTTGCCAGTTCTTGATTTTTTGAAAACCTCCAAATTCCCAGTTCATGGATAGGAAGTGCTACAAATCTTCCGGCAGGTCCTTTGGGAGTCGAGTGAATACCGATTTTGTTGGCAATATCCATTTTCTTGTCAACGGCGGATAAGTAGGCACTGATGGGATTGTGGATCCAGCATCCCTTTCCGGATATAAGAAACCGGTTATTACCGGCATCATCCCAGGATAGGACTTCTGGATCCATAGCTTCTTCATACAAACTCTTATAATACTCCAGAGTTGTGACCGTTTCGGGAGAATTTAAAGCGATGGTTTTTCCGTCTGCTTCCAGAACCTTCCCCCCAAATCCCCAGAGAACTGCCCAGAAAGTGTTATAAGCATCGGTACACTGGCTGATAGGAATTCCTACCGGATGTCCTTGTTTCTTCAAAATCCGTCCGGCATTTAAAAGATCTTCCCAACTATCGGGAGCCTGAAGCCCCGCCTGTCCGAAGAGGTCCTCCCGGTATAACCCTGGAAAGGCAAACCAATACCAGGGAACCGCTTTCCATGAGTCCTTTACAAAAGCCCCCTCTTTAGCAAAGGAATAGAACCCGCCTTGTTTTTCCCCCAACGCTACGACGACATCGTCCACATCTATTAAATGTTCGTGATAAAGCCAGGGAGATCCTTCGGCCATCCAAACAATATCATGCCCGGCCTGGGCGTGAATCTCCGAAGCTAATTTAGCCGGAATTTGCAAATGGGGCATGTGGTCTACTCGAACCACGACTCCTGCTTCTCTGGCAAATCTGGCAGCTACTTCTTTCAATTTTTCATCAAAGGCCGGAACAAAATGATTCCAGCTAAGCATGGTCAGCTCAGGAGTTGTTGCTGTAACCTGAGCAGGCCGAAAAATAGCAAAACTGGATAACCCTGCCAGGGTTCCGGCCATCCTTTTAATGAATTGGCGACGGTTTATAAGTAAATGTTCCATAGTTTAAAAGCCTCCTTTAAACCCCATACCATATCTACCCTATAAAGAAATGAATAAAAGTTTAACCATACTAGCAAAAGACCTGGAAGGCTTCAAGTAAATTCTTTTCTCACGCTTAATTCTTTGGACCTGGGTGTCCTGTTATTAACCTTGACGAATTCCCAGGGTATGATGTAAATAAAAGCATACCGGGTTGCATGGGTTTGAATGAAACCAGAAGATTTATTGAGTTAAATTTTTTAAACCACCATGACGTCTAATAAAACAAAGCCTGTGGTTGCCATCATCGGACGGCCTAATGTGGGGAAATCCACCTTATTTAACCGACTTATCGGAAAACGAAGGGCGATTATTGAAAATCTGCCGGGAGTTACACGAGATCGGATTTATGGAGAATGTGAATGGGTGGGTCACAGGTTTGATGTAGTCGATACAGGGGGACTGGAACCAGAATCCAAGGATAAAATGCTTTCTCTGATGCGTCGGCAAACTCAGATAGCCCTGGAGGAAGCCGATGCCATTGTTTTTCTGATGGATGCAAAAGAAGGGCTGGTTCCTTCAGATTATGATGTGGTTCAGATCCTCAGGAAAGTTAATAAACCAGTCTTTTATGTAGTAAACAAAATCGATAGTTCCAAGCAGGAAGATAAAGTTTTGGAGTTTTATAAGCTGGGAGTTGACAAAATTTATCCTATCTCGGCAGAGCATGGCTACCGACTGGATGAACTGTTAGATGCTATCTGTCGACAACTTCCTTCTCAGGATAACCTCCCGGAAGAGGCGGAAGCGGAATCCATTAAGATAGCCGTCGTTGGAAGACCCAACGTGGGAAAATCTTCTCTGGTAAACTATCTGTTAGGAGAAGAGCGGGTTTTGGTGGCTGATGAACCCGGTACCACCCGGGATTCCATCGATACCCCGATTATCATTAACGGACGAAAATATATTTTGATTGATACTGCCGGAATTCGACGGAAAAGTCGTATAAATCAAGCCGTTGAACGATATAGTGTAGTCCGTGCCTTTCGAAGTCTGGAGCGAAGCGATATTGCTTTGATGATGATTGATGCCGGGGAAGGGGTTACAGACCAAGATGTGCGTATTGCCGGACATATCCACGAGGCCGGTCGGGGATGTATCCTGGTGGTCAATAAATGGGATCTGGTTGAAAAAGATCACCCTTCAACCCAACCCTATATAGAAAAGATCCGACAACGGTTTAAGTATCTCGATTATGCTCCCATCCTCTTCATTTCAGCTTTAACAGGGAAGCGGGTTTTTAAAATCATAGAATGGGTAGATCGGGTTTTTGCCGAGTATACTAAAAAAGTCTCTACCTCTGAGTTAAATAAAATTTTAGAGTCGGCAGTTAAAAACTTTCAACCGCCATCCTTCCAGGGGCGATATGTAAAGCTTTTTTATATCACTCAGGTTAACATCAAGCCCCCTACCTTTATTATATTTTGTAATTATCCCCAGGGAATTCATTTTTCTTATAAGCGGTATTTAGAGAACCAGATTCGGGAGCATCTAGGCTTTGAAGGTACCCCGATTCGGCTTATTTTTCGAGGGAGACGAGAATAAGGAAGGACGTGGAGATATGAAGACGCGGTGATATAGGAAATCTCCATATCACCGCGTCTTTATGTCTCTGGATCCTATGAAGTGAGCAGTTCTATGATAAAAGTACTCGTGAGCGATGGACTCTCACCCGAGGGAGTTGAAATTCTTCAGAAAGAAGGCATCGTAACCGATGTTCATACCAGTATGTCTCGAGATGAGCTGATTTCCTGTATCCAGGAGTATGAGGGGCTCATCGTAAGGAGTGCGACCAAAGTGGATGCTGATGTCATTGAAGCCGGAAAACGCCTGCGGGTCATCGGTCGGGCAGGAACCGGATTGGATAATATTGATTTATCGGCGGCCAGTAAGAGAGGGATTGTGGTAATGAATACGCCCGGAGCCAATACCATCACCACAGCCGAGCATGCCCTTTCCATGATACTGGCCCTTTCTCGAAATATTCCTCAAGCTAATGCCTCCATGAAACAGCATAAGTGGGAACGGAAAAAATTTGAAGGGGTAGAACTCTCCGGAAAAACATTGGGCATTATCGGAATGGGTCGTGTCGGTTCAGAGGTTGCTAAACGGGCCATGAAAGGTTTTAATATGCGGGTCATTGCCTATGATCCATATATCTCCACAGAGCTTGCAGCTAAAATGGAGATAGAATTGGTGGAATTGGATCGGCTGTTCCGGGAGTCGGATTATATTTCTCTCCATGCTGCCTTGACTCCAGATACCCGACATCTTTTAAACGCAAAAACCCTGGCTCAAGTAAAAAAAGGCGTTCGAATCATCAACTGTGCACGGGGAGAGATGATCGATGAGCAAGCACTCTATGAAGCCCTCCAATCGGGTCATGTGGCCGGTGCGGCTTTGGATGTTTTCGAGGAGGAGCCTCCGCCACCCCATTCTCCGCTTATCGCGCTGGATAATGTCATCTGTACGCCCCACCTGGGGGCTTCTACTAAAGAAGCTCAAATTAATGTTTCCATCGCCATTGCCGAGCAGTTTGTCAAGTTTTTAAAACAGGGTATTCCTTTCAGTGCCGCGAATTTTCCTTCCATTCCCCCGGAATCGGCCAGCTATTTACTTCCTTTCCTGTCTTTGAGCGAAAAATTGGGAAGCTTTGTTTCCCAGTGGTCCGAAGGACATATGGAGGAAGTCCAGATTCAGCTTACCGGTGAGATTTTAAAGCACGAAACCTCTTCTATCCCGGTAGCCGTTTTGAAGGGATTGCTAGATCCTATTACTTCCTCCAACGTAAATTTTGTCAACGCGCCCATCATCGCAAAAGAACGTGGCATTCACGTGGTCGAATCCAAAATCTCCAGCAGCGAAGATTATGCCAGCCTAATCACGGTAACCCTTAAAACCGATAAGAAAACTTACTCGGTCGCCGGAACTATTCTCGGAAAAAAGGAATTGAAACTGGTCCGGGTCGATCACCTCCATGTGGAAGCAGATCTCCAGGGGTACATGTTAATCCATGTCAACAAAGATATACCCGGAATGATCGGTAAAATTGGAACTATCCTCGGAGATGCCGGAATCAATATTGCAGGAATGCAGTTGGGACGGGAGAAACGGGGTGGAACGGCCATCAGTATCCTCACGGTAGATGATTATGTTCCCGAAGAAGTGCTGGCCAGACTCCGACAAATCCCGGAGATGCAGGTGGTTAAGTTGATTAAGATTTAAAAGTTGATTAAGAATTAAAAATAGCTTTTTTTAATTCTTTTATCTAAAAAAACAGAGAAAGAAGGAGGTCCCAGAGAACATTTTTACTTTTCCCACCCTCCCTTCCCAGGGGTTCTAAATAGGCTTATAAAAAGAAGTTGGAAGTAAGATCCTTAAGCCATCGGATTAAATTCCTGATGGCTTTTGTTTTTATTTTAAACATTTTTCTTGACACGTCTACAACTATTACGTAACCTACGTTATCGTCGGTGGGGTAAAGTGAAGTAAAGTGTAGCAAAGTGTCGTGGAAAGGAAGATAGGGAAGGGTGATGTATGTTCCGAGGTCGATACGATCACACACTAGATCCAAAAGGGCGGTTCAACCTTCCTGCCAAATACCGCGAGATACTGGCTGAAAAGTACAACGACCAACTTTACCTGGTGAGCCTGGCCGACGGACAAAATCTTCGAATCTATCCCCTCAAAGAGTGGGAAGAAGTGGAAGCTAAGATCGCACAGCTTCCCTCCATGGATCAACATATCGATAGTTTTATGCTCCAGGTTTCCTATTACAGTTGTGAATGTACCCTGGATAAAGCAGGCCGTGTTCTGATTCCCCAAACCTTAAGGGATCATGTGGGTTTGACCCGGGATATAACCTTGATTGGAAAGTTGAAATTTATTGAGGTCTGGGATAAAAATAAACTTATAAGTAAATTAGAAGAGACGAAACATCATACAGAAGAATTTAGATCTTATTTAGCCGGAATCGGGATATGATAGAACCCGGGAGTTAGAGGTCAGAACAGGCTGACTTTGGACTCCTGACTTCTGAAAAATGATCCATGTTCCCGTGCTTCTCAAAGAGGTCCTCAGGGAGCTGAAGGTTGAGGAGCCGGGTTTTTATTTGGACTGTACGGTGGGAGTGGGAGGGCATGCAGAAGCAATCCTTAAACAGAACCCCGGTAATCGGGTTATAGGAATTGATCGGGATGCAGAAGCTTTACGACTGGCTAAAGAGAGGTTAGCACCCTTTGGAGAACGGGTTCAACTTTATCATGGAAATTATAAAGACGTCGAGGAAATTTTAGAGTTGGCAAGGGTGGTATTTCTTCGCTCTGGAGAAGAAGAGATAAAGGCAAATCGGGCTTATTTGAAAGGGGCCCTGTTCGATTTAGGGGTTTCCTCTCTTCAGCTAGATCGTGCTGAGCGTGGTTTTAGCTTCCAAAAAGATGCTTTTTTAGATATGCGGATGGATCAAACCCAAAAACTTACCGCTTTCGATGTGGTCAACAAAGCATCTCAAGAGGAGCTTCAGGAGATTTTTTCTAAATGGGGAGAGGAGCGCTGGGCCCGATCCATCAGTCGAAAAATTGTTGAAGAACGAAAAGCCGGAGAGATTCGAACGACGGGTCAACTTGCACAAATCGTGCAAGCTGCAATACCTAAACGGTTTCAATCCAAAGGAATTCACCCGGCCACAAAAGTCTTTCAAGCCTTGAGAATTAAGGTTAATCAGGAACTAGATTTTTTAAAAGAATCCTTAGAACGAGTTGTTTCATTTCTGAAAACAGGAGGAAGACTTTGTGTCATATCGTTTCACTCCCTGGAGGATCGAATAGTTAAAGAGACTTTTTTGAATCTGGCCAAGGGGTGCCAGTGTCCGCCCTGGTTTCCAACCTGTGTGTGTGGACGAAAACCCGTCATACGTATTGTCCATAAACGTCCTATAACACCTTCGGAAGAGGAGCAGAAAGAGAATCCTCGTTCCAGAAGTGCTAAATTAAGGGTAGCGGAGAAGATATAAGTATATAGCAGGCAGGGGGTTGGAAGTAACTGTTTTTCTCCTACAACCTGTTACCTGCTAGATTAAGCCGGTCTGGAGATGACACTGGTTTTTGCATGGAGTTGCTTATAAAGATCCAAAATCAAGGGCCACTGTCCTACTCCTCCTTGGTGGTTCATGATTTTTGGTTGCGAACAAATCACAAGTAAGGCTTTGAACTCTTGCTTTTTACCTGTGCTGCTAAATGATCCTGGAGCTTCTCCCATGCAAGATCAGTGTCATCTTTAGACCGGCTTAGTCCATAAAAAGGTCCTTCTCTGGGAGTTCTCCTTATAAAACAACCGGAAAGGATGAGATAAAATGGTAAATGGATGGTTAAACCGTCCCGGTGGATAAAACGATCCATCCTCCAGGCTAAAATGGACAAGAAAAAAGGAGCTTATAGCTTTCGGCAATTTCTCCCTTACAGTATTTGGGGTCTGTTGTTGTTAGGGGTTCTGCTATTATATGTGGAACAGCAGATTCGTTTAAATACCTTAAATTATGAGATTATTGCCTTAAAAGAAAAAAAACGAAAGCTCGAAGAGGAAAAAAAGGCTTATGAGCTTGAATTGAACAGTTTAAAAATACTCACCTCAATCGAATCTAAAGCCAGGCAGCAAGGTTTGGTCCTTCCCAAAAAAGGACAGATTCAATTTGTAGATATCAAAAAGATGGTCAACCATGAATCATCAGAAAATGGAGAATAAGCGGGAAACAGAAAATAAAATGGGTAACGCCCGAACGGGGGCTGAGTTTGCAGAGGCCCGAAAACGTATTTTATTGCTCATGGGCATTACCTTTCTCTGTCTGGGAGCTATTGCTTACAGGTTGATTCAGGTGCAGGTTATAGATCGAGAGTGGTATCAACAGCGAGGGGCCAAACAGTCCGAAGGCCGAATCCGGTTATTACCGGTAAGAGGTAAGATACTGGATCGAAAGGGAAATATTCTTGCAGTAAGTTTAAATACGACCTCGGTTATCCTGAAACCATCGAGCCCTACCGGCAATTCGGTGCCAACTTCTACAGGTTCTTCAGAAGGGGAATCGATCCAGTACATTAAGCGCAAGTTGTCACCGGAGGAATTTGAAGCCTGTTGTGAAGAAAAAGCAGGTCCTGGAGATAGAAGAAAACCTTCGGGAGAAAATATCGTTCTGGTTCCGGATACAAAGCGATTTTATTCCCAGAAAAATTTAGCGTCTCATGTCTTAGGATTTGTGGGATGGGATGTAAACGGCTATGATAATAAAGGATTGGAAGGAATCGAGTTTTTTTACGATTCTTACTTAAGGGGAAAAGCTAAATGGCGTTCCATTCAAACAGATGCCAGGAGAAATTCACTACGGAGTTGGGAACTCACCGCCTCCAATTCAGGTAATCATGTAATTCTGACCCTGGATAAAAACATCCAGCATGTGGTTGAAAGCGAGTTAGAGAAGGTTTTTGTCGAAACCCATGCCAGGGGAGGATCGATTATTGTCATGAATCCCCACACCGGGGAAATCCTGGCTATGGTAAATAGGCCGGACTTTAATCCTAATAGTTTTCAGAATTATGGACAGGACCGGTATCGAAACCGGGCCGTTACCTGGGATTATGAACCCGGATCCACCTTTAAAATTGTCCAGACTGCCGGGGTTTTGGAGGAGAAGCTGGCCCGACCCGAGGATATTTTTGATGGACAAAGAGGGGCCATGGGTTTAGGTGGACGTATTTTTAGAGATTGGCGGGCATTCGGCTACCTGACGTTGGAAGATATTCTGATCCATTCCAGCAACATCGGAGCCATCAAATTGGGTCGATTGCTGGGAGAAGAGCGCTTTTACCGGTATATCAAGGCCTTTGGGTTTGGTGAGAAGACCGGAATCGATTTACCCGGGGAAGTAACCGGAACTGTCCACGAGCTGGACAAATGGTCTGAGGTATCCATCGGGGCTATTTCCATAGGACAAGAAGTCTCGGTAACCCCTATTCAGATGACTCTGGCGTTTGCCACCCTCGCTAATGGTGGACTCCTCATGAAACCGTTTATCGTAGACCATATTGAAGACGCGGAAGGGAAGTTGGTTTTTAAAAATCAACCCCAGGTGGTTCGTCGGGTCCTCTCGAAGGAGACGAGTGCTATCCTGACCAGAATCTTGACCCAGGTAGTTGAAGAAGGAACCGGTAAGCGGGCAGCCACTCCAGGTTATCGGGTAGCCGGTAAAACAGGAACAGCTCAGAAGTTTGACTTTATGACTTCTAATTATTCAAATACCCGGCTAGTAACCTCTTTTATAGGTTTTGCGCCGGCTGAAAATCCTAAGATTGTAGTCTCGGTTATTATCGATGAACCGGAAGGAGAATCTCCTTGGGGCGGAACCATTGCAGCCCCTGTCTTTAGAAGAATCGTAGAGCGGGTCCTTCCTTATCTGGAGGTTCCACCGGGTGAGGAACGTGAAGCAACAGAAATGTTAGGACGTGCTGACACAGAGATGCGAGGGCATAGAGACACGGGAACACAGGGACGTGGGGATGCAGAGGCCGCTGTCCTACTACCCATGCGTCAGATGGCTGCATCGCAATGACTTAAGGTATTATAAAGAAAATGAAAATAAAAAAACGACAGAATAAAGAACTACAGAGATATAGAGATACGAGAGCACGAGGATACAGAAATGCGGAGACCCGAGAATACGGGGATATAAAGATGGACCCTGTATCCCTGCGTCCCCGCGTCTCCGTGTCTCAAAAACCCCGTGTCTCCACAGGTATGGCTAGGCTGATCGACAACATCTTAACGGCTACTCAGGGCAGACTTCTTCAAGAGTTAAAAACCGGGGAACCAGATGGCTTTTCCATCGATAGTCGTACTCTAAAACCCGGTCAAGTCTTTATAGCCCTCATTGGAGAACGATTCAACGGCCACGATTTTATTTTAGAAGCTCTTCAAAAAGGAGCAAAGGGAGTTATTCTCAGCGACGAAACCTCTTTCCATCGTTTGCAAAGGGAGGCTTTAAACCCGGATTTCTTTGTCATTCAAGTTGAAGATACCCTCCGAGCGCTTCAAAATCTGGCTCATTTTTATCGCATGCAATACCGCCACATACCCCTCATCGGAGTTACCGGTAGTAATGGAAAAACAACGGTTAAAGAGATGATTGCCTCCATTCTGAGTCAGCGTTATATAACTTTAAAATCTCAAGGAAATTGGAATAACTTAATCGGGCTTCCTTTATCCCTCCTATCCCTGACAGATGCCCATGGAGCAGGGGTTCTCGAGATGGGAATGAGTAAAGCCGGAGAGATTAAACGCCTGGCCGAAATAGCAGAACCCGATGTAGGAATTATTACCAATATCAGTGGAGCTCATTTAGAATTTTTTGATTCTATTGAAGCCATCATGAAAGCAAAGGTGGAGCTCATTCAATCTTTACCCCTGAATGGAGTAGCCGTACTTAATGCGGATGATACTTTTTTCCCTTCTATGGTTCAAGAAGTCCGATGTAAGTTGATTACCTTTGGAATTAATTGGGAAGCGAATGTGTCGGCCACGGACATAATTCTTTCCGAAAATAAAACCTATACCTTTAACCTTCGGATTAATGGAGGAAAATGCTCCATCACCCTTCCTGTCATGGGCTATCATAATATTTACAATGCGCTGGCTGCAGCCGCAGCAACCCACGCCCTTGGGCTAAATCTGTCGGAAATTCAGCGGGGGTTAGAAAATTTTCAATCGGCTCCCATGCGCATGGAAACTATTTCTCACAAAGGGATCCTCATTTTAAATGATGCCTATAACGCCAACCCCAGCTCTATGAAAATGGCCTTGAAAACCTTAAAAGAGATCCCAGGGGTCGGGCGAAAGATTGCGGTCCTCGGAGATATGCTGGAATTGGGAAGGTGGAGTGAAATGGCCCACAAGGGAGTTGGAGAAGCCGTTGCAGACCTGGGGATCGACCTGCTTTGGGTTTTGGGTCCCTATTCTCAGTTTATTGCTTTGGGAGCCCGGGAAAAAGGTATGGAGCCGAACCGCATATTCCTGGCAGACTCCCACGAACAAATTATAGAAAAACTCCAGCACGAACTAAAGGAAGGTGATACCGTACTGATCAAAGGTTCTCGGGGAATGAAAATGGAGAAGATCGTTAAAGGATTGATAACGACCCACTGAACCCGGAATTCGGCGAATACGTAACATGCTTTACCATCTCCTTTACCCTCTTCATGTCTATGAACCTCTTTCCTTTCTAAGGATTTTTAGATATATCACCTTTAGATCCTTTTGTGTGACCCTGACGGCCCTCATTATCAGTTTAGCTTTGGGGTCCTGGATTATCCAAAAATTAAGGGAATATCAAATTGGCCAATATATTCGAGAGGAAGGACCCACTTCCCACTACAAAAAGGCAGGGACTCCCACTATGGGAGGAATTTTGATCCTTATTGCTGTTATCATACCTACCCTGCTCTGGGCGGATTTAACTAATCCCCATATCTGGATCGCTTTAATTTCTACCCTCAGCTATGGGGCTATCGGTTTTGTAGATGACTACCTGAAGGTCATCAAAAAACGGTCTTTGGGTCTCAAGGCCAGATATAAATTGGGGGCTCAGGTAACAGTAGCCCTGGCTATTGGGATCTACCTCTATGTTAAGGCCGATGGCTTTTTTTCTACCACACTGAGTATTCCTTTCTTTAAAGAAATTCAACCCGATTTGGGTATTTTCTATATCGCTTTGGTCGTCCTGGTAATCGTGGGGACTTCCAATGCAGTTAATTTAACCGATGGATTGGACGGACTGGCTATAGGGCCTACCATTATCGCCGTTTTGACCTATGCCGCTTTGTCCTATCTCTCAGGAAATGCCATCATCGCCGAATATCTAAATATCTGGCATGTTCGGGGAGCCGGTGAGCTTACGGTTTTTTGTGGGGCTATCTTCGGGGCCGGATTAGGATTTCTATGGTTTAATACCTACCCGGCCCAGATCTTCATGGGAGATGTCGGCTCCTTAGGTCTGGGAGGGGCTTTGGGAACTGTTGCGGTTCTGACCAAACATGAGCTGCTGTTGGTTATCATCTGCGGTTTATTCGTCGTAGAAGCTTTATCGGTTATTATCCAGGTAGCCTCGTTTAAATTGACCAAAAAAAGAGTCTTTCGTATGGCCCCCCTTCACCATCATTTCGAGCTGCTAGGCTGGCCAGAACCTAAAGTTATCGTTCGGTTTTGGATTATCGCGATTATCCTGGCTCTAATCAGTTTAGCCACCCTGAAACTACGTTAATCCATCGATAAGGGTCTGTTATTCCACCATTTATGATGGTATTATCTCAACTCTCCCTACAAAGCATCCGATGAGGGATAACAAACAAAGGTCCCTGAATAAGGGACGACGAACAAGCCAGAACGGACAACAAGGCAACGAACCCCAAACGAAGGATAATATCTTACTTATTACCGTCCTTTTACTCATGGGAGTGGGCCTTGTTATGGTTTACAGCACCAGTGCCATCTATGTGAGTAGTAAATTCGGAGGGAAAAACTCTTTTCTCTTTTTAGAAAAGCATCTGATCGTACTGATACCCAGCCTGTTTAGTCTGATTCTTTTTAGCTATATTCCCTACCCTTACCTGCGCTGGTTAACCTACCCTTTTCTGACTCTGGCTTTCACGTTACTGGTACTTACCCTGTTCTCAAGTTTAGGGGTAGTCCTCAACAATGCACGACGTTGGTTAAGTATTGGACCGGTCCTCTTTCAACCCTCCGAGTTTGCAAAGCTGGCCTTGATTCTTTATTTTTCCCATGTCTTGAGCAAAAAACAGGAGAAGATTAAAAGTTTTTCTAAAACTTTTCTTCCAGGACTAATTATTTTAGGTCTTTTCTTCGGCCTTATTTTCAAACAACCGGATTTAGGAACCAGTATCAATTTGGTTATCATCATTCTAGGACTTTTTTTTGTGGCCGGGATTCCCCTGCGATATATTCTGGGTCTTTTTCTGATAGCCGGGCCGGGACTCGGCTTTCTTATTTGGCGAGTTCCCTATCAGCGGGAACGTCTTTTGGCCTTTTTGAACCCCTGGAAGGACTCTATGGATTCGGGATACCAGCTCATTCAGTCTTTAATTGCCCTGGGGAACGGAGGGATCAGCGGAGTGGGTTTGGGACAGGGGCATCAAAAATTGTTTTATCTACCAGAGCCTTATGCCGATTTTATTTTTGCAACCATCGGTGAAGAATTAGGTTTACTGGGAAGTTTTTTGATCCTGGGGCTTTTTGGTATCTTAATCTGGCGTGGAATTCGGATTGCCTTACAAGCACCGGATCTTTTCGGGATGTTGATGGCGATTGGACTTACCTTACTCATCGGAACCCAGTTTCTCATCAACCTGGGGGTCGTCACCGGACTGCTCCCCACCAAAGGGCTTCCTCTTCCCTTCATCAGCTACGGAGGTTCTTCCCTGTTAGTCTGCTCCACCAGCGTGGGAATTCTATTGAGTATTTCCCGCTATAGTTCCAAAAAAGTAACCAGGAATGCAGAAAATAAGTAATCTTTTTGTGAATTGCGAAAGCGCAAACCGAAGGTCGAAATCTGTTCCCTGCCGGTCCATTGCGCGAGGCAGTTGGGACAAGAGTCGGCGGTGAGAGATCACCTATTTCAACCAGGGGGGGTCTAAGGGACCGTCGACGAGCGTGTCCGGTTCCACTACGTTTACTCCGAAGCCGTGAAAATCATTTGGATTCAGGGTAAGCACAAACTCAATCCCATAGAGAGCCATGAATGCTGCAATCCGTGCGTCATAAGCACGCTTACCGTGGATGGCAGCTTGCTTTGCTAGTCGCAGCCACCGTTCGAAAAGTCCAGGATGCTCAGGATGAAGTTGAAAAAGCTCACACAACCGGCTGATGTGATAAGCAGCCTGGTCTGGTGACCAGCCGAGACCGTTGTTTTCGAATGGATACTAGAACTTTCCAAAGGATATCTATGTTTTTCAGGAAACCCGTTTTTTCCGTTAAATTCAAAAAATAACCCTTGACCCTTTCCAGAAGGTTTAATACCTTAAAGCCATGGAACCTACGTGTATTTATCTGCCCAGTAATTTTGTCATCGCCGGGGGAGGGACCGGTGGACATATTTATCCTGGAATTGCTTTAGCTCAGGAGATCCGCAGGCGTTTTCGGGAATGGGAGGTTATTTTTGTAGGGACCGAAAAGGGGCTTGAAGCCAAAATTGTTCCTGGGGAGGGATTTCCCTTCAGGGTCATTGACGTGGCAGGGCTCAAAGGGGCTACATTTCTGCAAACGCTGAAATCTTGCTTGAAATTGCCGCGCTCTTTTCTCCAGGCCATAGGGTTGCTCAAGGAATTGAATCCGGTGGGTGTCTTGGGAACCGGAGGTTATGCCTCTGGACCGGTGGTTTACGCGGCTTATTTTATGAGAATTCCCACCATGATCCTGGAACCCAATGTATATCCGGGTTTGACCAATCGCCTGCTCAGTAAATCGGTAGATAAAATTGCCATCTGTTTTCCTGAAACCGAAAAGTTTTTCCCTAAAGGGAAGACGGTTTTGACCGGTAATCCGGTCCGTCGGGAAATTATTCAGGCCGGGGAAACATTTCCTCCTTTAAAGGATGGAAAGCTCCATATTCTCATATTCGGAGGAAGCCAGGGGGCCCACAAAATCAATATGGCTGTTTTGGAAGCTTTACCTTATTTGGCTCCCTGGAAGAATTCTGTTCATTTTATTCATCAAACCGGAGAAGCCGATTTTGATCGGGTTGTGGAAGGTTATCGCCTGGCAGGATTTTCAGGAGAGCTTCAAAAGTATATTGACTCTATCCCTCAAGTGTATGCCAGAACCCATTTAGTTATCTGTCGTGCTGGGGCTACAACCATCGCAGAGCTGACGGCCTGTGGGAAACCGGCTATTCTGGTTCCTTACCCTTACGCAGTTTACAACCATCAAGAATTGAATGCCCGAAGTCTGGTTGCTGCCGGAGCTGCTGAAGTCATCCTGAATCAGGATTTATCGGGAAAAGTTCTGGCCGAGCATCTGATAACTTTTATTAAAAATCCAGAAAAATTAAACGATATGCACATCCGGAGTAAGGCTCTGGGTAGAGTAGATGCAACCGAGCGGTTGTTAAAAGAAATGATTAATATCCTTGAGATGAAATCAGTTTAACCTCTCCTCTGGCCCTTTCCCCGGATCGCTTGAAAGGGCAGTTACCAGATCCCCTGTACCCTGTTCAGGTTGGGTCCTTTTGGCTGGAAACAGGCTGGACGAGGGAAGGGGAGTTGGAGGGGGTAGGTCCAAAAACCTGCCCCGGAAAGGGGACAAAGGGGATGTTCAGGCCGAAAATAAGGCTTTTCCCCTTCTTAGCTTGATGGGTAGGTAGTTAAAAAGATACCCTTGAAAACGCCCAGATCGGAAGGGGCCGGGAGATCGGGTTATGCACATGAAATATAATCCTCAAAGCAGGATCTTAATTTACGCAGAAGGAGAATTTGCACGAGGACACTCTAAAACTGCAGAAGGCATGATTCGATATGGAAAAAACCCCATTGTGGCTGTTGTCGATAGTACCCGAACGGAGAAGGACGTAGCAGAGGTAATCGGCATAGGAGCAGGGATTCCTTTCGTTAAAAGTATCTCAGAAGCCCTGGTGTTTAAACCCGAGGCTTTATTACTTGGCATAGCTCCTCGCGGCGGGGGGCTGCCTCCGGAGTGGCGAAAGGATATTTTGTTTGCCTTAGAGCACGGAATGGACATCATCAGCGGCTTGCATTACATGATTGAAGATGATCCGGAATTTGCAGAAGTGGCTAAACGCCATAACAGAAAAATCTGGGATGTGCGAAAAGCACCCGATAATTTACGGGTAGGATCTGCCCTTGCCGCCGGTGTTCCCGCTCAAATCGTCTTAACGGTGGGAAGTGATTGTGTGGTAGGAAAAAAATCCACCGTCATTGAAATTGCAAAACTTGCCAATCAGCAGGGACGAAAAGCAATTTATATCCCCACGGGGCAGACAGGAATCATGATAGCAGGTTTTGGGATCGCCATTGACCGGGTAATTGGAGATTTTATGTCAGGTGCTGCCGAGCAACTGATTTTAGAAAATGCTCCAGGTCATGATTTAATCCTGGTAGAAGGTCAGGGCTCTGTTCTCCACCCCGGATACTCCGGTGTAACCTTGTCACTCCTCCATGGTACAATGCCTTCCCACATGATCCTTTGTCATCAGCCTACCCGTAAATATATCCGGGATTCGAAAATCATCATTCCCCCGTTAAAGGAAATCGTGGCACTTTATGAATCCCTTTCTTTACCTATTAAGAAGGCTAGAGTCATCGGAATCTCCCTCAATTGTTTTGATCTCACAAAGGAAGAGGCCCTTCGAGAGATCGAGAAGACCGAATCTCTAACGGGATTACCCACAACGGATTGTATCAAATTCGGTGCACAAAAATTATTAGATGCCATTAACTGGGCCCGGGGATAGATAAAAGGAGAAAGCCGGGGGATGGAAGAAAGGATGCGCTTCCACTCTCCTACTTTCTCCTACCCTTATGCTTTTACAGGAGCTTTTGAAATATATTCCCGATGTCCACTGGATCAGTGGACGTGTTGATATAGAAATAAAGGGTCTTACCTATGACTACACTCAGGTAAAAAAGGATTTTCTCTATGTAGCCATGGAAGAGTATTTGATCCATAATATCTGGATCGACGGTCACAAATACATCGAAGAAGCCCTCCAGAGAGGAGCAAACAGCGTGGTTATGGAGAAGGATATCCCTGTAACAACCCCCTGCACCCGAGTACGAATAGGGGATGTAAAAAAAGCCCTTGCACGGATGGCCGATAAATTTTATGGCTATCCCTTGAAGGGGATGAAGGTTATTGGGGTCACAGGGACCAATGGAAAGACCACTACGACCCATTTGATCCGGGCAATCTTCAAAGCCGGTGGACATAAACCGGGTGTTGTGGGAACCGTCGGATACTTTATAGGAGATGAGAAATTACCCGCGATTTATACAACTCCCCTTTCCTTAGATCTTTTCCACTTGGCAGCTCAAATGCGGGATCATCAGGTGGATATCTTCATTATGGAAGCCTCTTCCCACGGATTGGACTTAGATCGAACCTATGGAATCGACTATGATGTGGCGGTCTTAACCAATGTAACCCGGGATCATCTGGATTATCATAAAACGGTAGAGGCGTATAAAAAAGCCAAAATGCGCCTTTTCGAAAGCCTTGGGGCCTATGAAAAAGAACAGGTAATCGGAATTATTAATGCCGATGATCCCTCCTGCTCTCTGTTTGTTCAGGCCACCCGGGCTCCGGTTTTAACTTACGGAATTCAAAATCCCTCAGATATCCAAGGATACGATATTCACCTGGGGCCTATGGGAACTTCCTTTAAGGTTCGATTACCTCAGGACAGGCACCTGGAAATCAACTTAAAAATTCTGGGCTTATTTAATGTGTATAATGCCTTAGCCGCTATAGCCGTGGGATACTCCCAGGGATTGAGTCTGGAGGCCATTCAAAAAGGGATCGAAGGATTTACCAGTATAGAGGGCCGATTTGAGATGGTCGATTGTGGCCAGGGATTTCCGGTCATTGTAGATTATGCCCACACACCCGATGCGCTGGAAACCATTCTAAAGACGGCGCGAGGTATTAAAACCGGGAAACTCATTACCGTATTTGGATGTGGAGGAGATAAAGATAAAGGGAAACGACCTCTTATGGGAGCTATTGGCACGACCCTGTCGGATTATTGTTTGATTACTTCAGATAATCCTCGTAGCGAAGATCCCTGGGCCATCATTCGAGAAATCGAAGCCGGAATTAATCCAGGAACCGCCTGCCCCTTTGAGTCCATTGTGGATCGTCGAGAAGCTATTCAGAAGGCCCTAAGTCTGGCTCAACCAGGAGATGTGGTCGTTTTAGCCGGAAAAGGACACGAAGCTTATCAGATTATCGGAAATCAAAAAATACCGTTCAGTGATAAAGAAGAGGTTAAAAAATTTTTTGCAGCTAAATCTAAAAATCAGATCAAAAATTAAAAAAATTTGGAAATTTTTATTGGCAGGGACTTTCCGCGAAAATGCCCTACCCATGAGGTTTTTCATCAAACTTATAACCCCATTATTTATATTTTTTTTTATTTATCTATAAATTTTTGTTGACTTTATAATCCTACCTTGTCTAAATTCCTCTTCCTAGAGGGATCTGAACCCCCAGGGTAATTAGATCCCTTTCTCCTTGGGTTTTGCCGGCGCAAGGAGTCAACAGTGTTCCTAATTAGCTTTATTTTTCTTACAAGGAGGAGTAACTTATGAATAAAGGAGATCTTGTTTCAAGAGT
Organism: Candidatus Limnocylindrales bacterium; assembly: GCA_035559535.1. Taxonomy (NCBI): domain Bacteria; kingdom Bacillati; phylum Chloroflexota; class Candidatus Limnocylindria; order Candidatus Limnocylindrales; species Candidatus Limnocylindrales bacterium. The sequence continues at coordinate 3,957 of DATMBG010000055.1, read as the reverse complement.
CGCTGAAGCAGCAAATTTAACCAAAGCCCAGGCTGCAAAAGCCATTGATGGAACCATTAAAGGCATCATGAGTGCCCTACAAAAGGGAGAAAAAGTGACCCTGGTAGGATTTGGAACTTTCTCTGTGGCAAAACGGAAAGCGAGAATAGGAAGAAATCCCAGCACAGGTAAAGAGCTGAAAATTCCGGCCAAACAGGTTCCTAAATTTGTTGCCGGAGCTAAACTTAGAGAAGCAGCAACCAAAGCTAAAAAGTAGAGAGTCCGTTGTTAAGCTGAACCCATAAGCTCTCTACCAAAAGGCCAGAGCCGTTTAGGTGTCTGGCCTTTTTTATAATACCCCATCTTCGGTGAACATGTTGCAGAAAGAGTAGAGCAGCTATACAAAATTGTTCTTATACTAAAGCAAATCCGGCCGTTTGCTCCTTCAATCTGCCATCAGTAACCGGTACAAAATTACTAAGGATCGGCAGGGGAGTTACTGCGGTAGCCCGAAAGGGTTGGAAGATAGAAAAATTGGATAAGCCGATAGTTGTACCGGCTACTTTTAATGAAATGATATTCCCGTATCTATAGGTATCACAGCCAAATATGTGACCTCCTGCTACATCCTAACGGAAAAGCTAAGCTGCGGGAAGGGGGCGAACAGGACGTGGTTTTCAACCCCTTCCCTCCGCGCCCCCTTCCCGTCAGCTTCAGTGTGTGTTAGGCGAGCACTCCACCCCTCCTTCGCTTGACTCGATACTGAGCTTGGGGAGACTCGCCTGCAAGCCTGTTTCCCTTAGCCAGACCTACTGCTTACCAAAGTACCTGGATGGAATACATGGCAAATATCGGATCTTTGCTAACCAACACAGCACCTTCAACTTTCGCTTGAGCAATCAACAGACGATCAAAGGGATCTTTGTGATGGGATGGCAACTCTCCCAGCGTCAAAACGTGTGTGAGCGTAATAGGAAGCACTTCGATATTATTAGTTTGCTGCTGACTTTCAATCATTTCTGCTAAAGGTAAGGTAAGCCTCAACTTGTCCAGTTGGAGTTTGATCTGCATCTCCCACACACTTGCAACACTAAGCAATACACTATTCCCTCGATCTTGACACAGAACCAGAGCTTGTGGTGAAAGTTTGCTTGGTTCACTGTCCCACCAGATGAAGGTGTGAGTATCCAAGAGTAACTTCATGGAGCACCTGTCCAGAATTCTTCCGATAGAGGTTCATCGAAATCATCACTCGTCCAGATAGCTCCAGCATGTAATCCTGCCACGCGTGGGGCTGTAATTGGTACCAAGCGAGCAATCGGCTTACCCCCTTCAGTAAGGATGATTTCTGTACCTACAGCTACTAATGACAATATCTCTGTTAAGTTCGTTTGTGCTTCACGCACGTCAACCATTTTCGTATCCATGGTTGCTTCTCCAAATCTTACTATATATATCGGAATCCTTATATGCCTAAAGCGGAGGACGCTTCCAACCTCCTAAAGTGGTTTCGATATGCTGAGCTACTGCCAATGCCACGTCCTCACGCCAGGGACGAGCCACCACCTGAACACCAATGGGCAAACCTTCAGGCGAAGTGCCGCCCCGAACCACCACACCTGGCCATCCAGTCACATTATAGGTTCTCGTGTAACTAAAAGTGGGGAGCTTGTCACGCCAGGTATCGTGGGGTATAGCAGGATAGGCGTTCACGGGACAGATGATTACATCATACTTCTCCATGAAGGAAAGCATGGCACTACGGAACGAGGATCACTTGAACATTAATTCCCCGAACTGGACGTTCGTCATTGCATTGGGACGTAATCTCTTCTCCAGCGTCCACTGCATGAAGGAGTGCATCTCGGTTGTTCCAGCCATTTGGAGCAATCTTTGTACCCAAGCACCGCCGTCTGCTGCAAAAAGGCCGCCGTAGATCTCGGCGTGCTGCTCAATACCTTTAGGACGCGCTTCCTCCACAGCCATGCCTGCCTCGGAGAGAACTTTTGCGGTTGCCTTCACCACTTCAATAGTCTGGGGTGTAGGAGTCGCAATACCGTTATCCGTGTGGAAAGCCACCCGCAGGCTCTTGAGATTAACGGCTCTAGGATCACCAAGCGGCATCGGGATGATCTCCGGATCGACCCAGTCTACGCCGACAATGACTGGAAGTGTCAAGATCAGGTCTTCTACGAACCGGGCCAATGGACCAATCTGTGTTAGCGCACCCATCGCCCCACCAAAGGGGATAATATGGCCTGTCCTGGGCACTCGTCCTGAGGTTGGTTTGATACCAGTGATGCCGCAGAAGTGGGCTGGTAATCGGATGCTTCCCCCAGTGTCACTCCCAAGGTCTAAAGACGACCCTCCTGCCGCAATAATGGCTGCTGCACCCCCACTACTGCCACCAGGAGTACGTGATAGGTCATAGGGATTGTTCGTACGCCCATAGACCAAGTTGTCGGTTTCAAAAGCAAGTGTCAGCTCTGGAGTGTTGGTTTTACCTAACAGAATTGCCCCTGCAGCCCGTAGTCGTGCCACAGGAGGTGCGTCTTGAACCGGCACAAAGGAAGCACGCCCTTTAGTACCCCCTGTGCTGATGATACCTGCTGTGTCCAGAGAATCCTTTATCGTTATCGGAACACCATGAAGCGGCCCTTTGATGTCCCCTTTTGCAAGAGCGGCATCAGCTTCGCGAGCCTGGGCACGGGCTGCATCCCCTGTCAGTTGCACGACCGCGTTAAGCTTGGGATTCACGGCTTCGATGCGCTTGAGGTAGGCATTGATCACCTCTTCCGAAGAGACTTTTTTGGCACGAATAGCTTGTGCTAGCTTGGTCGCCGATGTATAAATCCATTCATCCGACGTTGTCTCTGCGTAGACTAATTCATTAACCGGCTTAGCAAGGAAACACGAGACCGACGGCGGGAAAGCTGCAAGCACGGCTGCTACACCTCCGTTGCTCAACAAAGCCAGAAACTTCCGGCGCGACAACCCAAGTGGCGCAACTCTTTGCCACAGCAATTCAACTTGTCTTTCTTCTAAATCTACCGTTTTGCTCATATTAACCCCCTGCATCTATATTACGAACGCCTAACGCGCAGCATCAGCGGCGGCGCGGAGCGCCGTCCGCTGGATGCTGTTGTTAGGCGTGGCACGCATGAATCAAGCCGCAACAAATCTCTCTATAACCATTGCCATCTCGCCGGGTACTTCATACATGGGAAAGTGACTCCGCGCTTCTAGCTTCGAGACCTGGAACCACGGATGCGCGGCACCAAACGACTGCTGTGCGGCCAAGTATCCCGGGTCTTCTGGCTGGGCATACAGGTGTAACACCGGCACAGGAGGGTCGAGGCTGGCCAGGGCCTGGAGGGGGCTCCCGGCCTTCGCATATGCACCGCTGATCTCGCGGCCCGCGCGCGCCCACATCTCAAAGGGGTAGGAACCCATATCCTCCCGCACATAGTGGGTCAACGCAGGAATGTCCAGTCCCTGAAGCCACATGGAAAAGAGTTGTTCGCGCGTTTGCTGCCATCGCGCAGGATCCTGGAGCGATTGCAGCGCCCCAAGAAAGGGCGGCGGCGGGTCCAGAACGATCCAGTCTAGCAGCACGAGCTTGGGGATACGAGCACCCAGCCTGCGGCGCAGCTCGATAGCGACCCAGCCCGCATGGGACAGCGCGACCGGCAGCACCAGGTCCGCCTGGCTCGCCTCGATCACGGCGAGGGCATCGGTAGCGAGGTCACCGGCGCCGAAATCATCGGTGGGTCTCTCCGACTGTCCATGCCCGCGCCAGTCGATGGCAAGTGTGCGCCTCCATCGGACGCAACGCCGGGCGAGTTCGTCAAAGACCCTGCGACTACCACACCAGCCAGGCATGAAGAGGAGCGCCGGCTCTCCTTGGCCCTGGTCGTCGTAGCTGATGCGTATTCCCTGCGACTGAACTTCTGGCATTTACGTCCCTCCGTTTACGCC
>DATMBG010000054.1 GCA_035559535.1 Candidatus Limnocylindrales bacterium | reverse complement strand
GCGGAGTTGATCACACCGGTTGCGATGGAGAAGGAGTTGAGGTTTGCGATACGGGAAGGAGGGAAGACGGTAGGGGCTGGAGTGGTCAGTGATATTCTTGAGTAGAGAGAGTCAGGAGAAAAGATTCAGGAGAAAGAAAATACCCTCGAGCGCTAAGTAGCCGATCCTAAACCTTAGGGATCGGATCTTGACCCGCCCCTGTGCTTCCACGAAAACAACAGAAATCTTCCAGATCGCTTACTTAACTCCTGAATCCTGGTTTATAAAAGGCTAAAGGCCAATGGTTAAGGGAAGATCGTTCCTTTAACTTTTGGCCCTTAACCTTTTATTATTTTGAGACCTGCTGCATGCGAGAGATTGTAACATTAGCCTGTACGGAGTGTAAACGGAGAAATTACTCCACTACAAAGAATAAAAAAAGAACTCAAGATAAACTGGAGTTTAAAAAGTTTTGTCGATTTTGCAGAAAACATACGGTCCATCGAGAGACTAAATAAGGGATGAGACTTATCCCGCTCTCTTCTTTGCTCCCTGTTTGTGAATAAAGGATACCTCGTCCACTTTCTTCTTTTCAGTAAGTAATTTGTTTGGATGATTTCAGGTAAGAAAGGCCAGTAGCTCAATTGGTAGAGCACCGGTCTCCAAAACCGGGGGTTGGGGGTTCGAGACCCTCCTGGCCTGCCATTTCCAAAAAGAAGTCAGTGGATTTGTGGGACTTGCCGGTAGATAAAAATTGCTCAATTTTTAGAGAATTATCATGAAAAAAGTCTGGGTCTTCCTCCAAGAGGTAAGAAATGAACTAAAAAGGATTTCCTGGCCTTCCAGGAAAGAAGTCATAGGAGCTACAACCGTTGTCATTGTTACAACCTTGTTTATGGGACTGTTTCTGGGAGTCATAGATTTGATTCTCTCCAGAGCGGTCGAGTTTTTATTGCAAAGGTAACAAGGATTCTACGTGAGTTTAAATTAAGTTAGAACCCATGTCTTCCTATAAGTGGTACGTTATTCATACCTACTCAGGATTTGAGAAAATAGTTAAGGCCAATATAGAACAGCGTATAAAATCCCTTGGACTGTCCGATCACGTTCAAGAGATTGTTATACCTGAAGCCCCTGAAGTTCAAATCCGAGACGGAAAAAAGCAGGAATATTCGAAGAAATTCTTCCCTGGTTATATTTTCATCAAAATGAAGATGTCGGATGATGTCTGGTATGCGATTCGAAATACCCCGAAGGTGTCTGGATTTGTTGGAGGGATCAAACCTTCTCCCCTGCCAGAGTCGGAAGTGGAGTCTATCATCCGACAGATGAAGGAAAAGTCAGAGAAACCTCAGCCCAGAGTGATGTTCAACAAAGGTGAAGAAGTTAGAATCATCGATGGACCTTTCACCAATTTTGTTGGAGTGGTAGATGAAGTTTATCCAGAACAAGGGAAGTTAAAGGTGATGGTAACCATCTTTGGTAGATCTACGCCTGTTGAATTAGAGTTTTTGCAGGTCGAGAAAAATACGTAATGCGGGGACAAGGGGACACGGAGACGCGGGGACCAGAGAAAATGATTTCCGCATTCCTGCCTCCTCGAGTTTATCAGAATGGCTAAAAAAGTAGTGGCTCAGGTGAAATTACAAGTACCGGCTGGACAGGCAAATCCTTCTCCTCCCGTAGGACCTGCCTTGGGTCAACATGGGGTTAACATCATGGAGTTTTGTAAGCAATTCAATGCTCAAACCCAAGGACAAGAGGGGTTGATTATTCCTGTCATTGTAACGATTTATTCAGATCGATCTTTTACTTTTGTTACAAAAACTCCTCCGGCTGCGGTCCTCCTCAAACGAGCTGCAGGGATTGCAAAGGCCTCTGGAGAACCCAATCGAAATAAAGTCGGTAAAGTGACTAAAACTCAGGTTCGAGAAATCGCAAAGTTAAAACTGCCAGATCTCAATACCGATACTCTTGAAGCGGCCGTTCGAACTATAGAAGGAACGGCTCGAAGTATGGGAATCGAAATCGTCGAATAAGGTGAGAAATAAAGGGGGAAGGAAGAGCTCAGGGTATAGATTCTTCCTTCCTCCTTTAACCTTCATCCTTTTTAAGGTTGTGCCAAAGCATGGTAAGAAATATCAGGAGAGCCTCAAATTGATCGACAGAAATAAAAAGTATGGCCTGTCCGAAGGAATCCAGTTGATTAAACAGGTGGCCTATGCGAACTTCGATGAGACTGTGGAGATGGCTATCCGACTGGGCGTAGACCCCAGAAAAGCCGATCAAATGGTTCGTGGTTCGGTTGTACTTCCCCATGGAATAGGTAAAACGGTCCGGGTTTTAGTCTTTGCAGAAGGCGAGAAGGAAAAAGAAGCCCTGGAGGCCGGAGCTGATTATGTGGGAAAAGATGAATATATAGAAAAAATTCAGCAGGGCTGGCTTGAATTCGATCGGGTTATCGCAACCCCTAATCTCATGGGAGCTGTGAGCAAATTAGGTAAAATCCTGGGCCCTCGAGGGCTTATGCCGAATCCGAAGACCGGAACGGTGGGTTTTGAAGTAGGAAGAATGGTAAAGGAAGCTAAAGCTGGTAAGGTGGATTTCAAGGTTGAAAAAGCAGGAATTATCCATGCTCCCATCGGGAAAAAGTCATTCTCGGCTGAAAAACTCATTGAGAATGCCAAAGCTTTATTGGAAACGGTCCTGAGACTCAAGCCTGCTACCAGCAAAGGTCAATATATTCGCAGTATAGCAGTTTCTACTACGATGAGCCCGGGGATAAGGCTAGATCCTGTGGGAGTCGTAGCGGAAATCCGCTAGCGTACTTAAACTATGGTTAAACCTGAAAAAGTTGAAGAAGTCGAATCTCTGAAGAAAAGTTTTGAAAAGAGCTCCCTGGCCGTTTGTGTTGATTTTCGAAGTGTAAATGTAGATCAAATTTCCAGATTGCGAAAGCAGCTCAGAACCTTTCCGGTAGAATACAAAGTGGTAAAAAACACTCTGACCAGGCTTGCTATTCAGAATACCCCGTTTCAACCCCTAGAACAATTTTTATCGGGCCCAACCGGGGTTGCCTTCTTCCAGGGAGATCCGGCAACTCCCATAAAAGTATTAACAAAATTTGCTAAAGATGTCCCGAACTTTCAAATCAAGGGTGGGGTTATCGACGGTACGCCCCTAGGTCCTCAAGAAATAGAGAAGCTTGCGGAACTCCCCTCCCGAGAAGTATTACTCGCCCAGTTACTGGCGACGATGAAATCACCTATTACAAATTTAGTATGGACCTTACAGGGGGTTTTACGACAACTTATTTATACCTTGCAGGCAATAGCAGATAAAAAAGCGAATGCGTAATGCGTAAACCCTCTACCGTATCCACGCATTACGTATTGCATTTTTGACCAAAGGAGAAACAATGGCACAGGTTACCATGGAGGATGTAATTTCCTTCATCGAAAATATGTCGGTTCTACAACTCAATGAACTGGTTACGACCCTTCAAAACAGGTTTGGTGTAACAGCTGCGGCTCCTGTAGCTGCAGGACCTGCTACCACGGTGGCGGCTCCTGCTGAGAAGAAAGAGGAGAAAACAGAGTTTAATGTGATTTTAACAGGGGCTGGAGAGAAAAAGATCCAGGTTATCAAGGTTGTCCGGGAATTAACAGGACTCGGTTTAAAAGAAGCTAAGGACCTGGTTGAGGCCGCTCCGAAACCTATCAAGGAGGGCATTTCCAAAGAAGAAGCAGAGAACATTAAGAAAAAAATAGAAGAAGCGGGTGGAACCGTTGAAATAAAATAAGTACGGGCGCGCAGCGGTACGCTCGTATAAGATTGTCAGTTGCGTACGACACGGATTTTGTTATGAATACACCGGTTAAGTTGTAAACCGGTGTATTCGTATCAGAATCCGTGTCGTGCACTAAGGACAAAAAATGCAAGAAACTAAACAGAAAACTCCGAAGTTTTTGGAGGAAATAACTTCTACCGGTCGAAACCGCTTAGATTTTGCCAAAATACCCACTATACTGGAGATCCCTAATCTCATAGAGATCCAACAGGAATCCTATGAGAAATTTTTGCAAATTAATACTCCTCCGGAACAACGAAAAGATATCGGATTGCAAGAGGTCTTTAAGAGCGTCTTTCCCATAGTGGATTTCAATGAAATGGCTCGTCTGGAGTTTGATAGCTACTACTTCTTGAAACCTAAGTATGAAGTAAATGAATGTAGAGAGCGCGGCATGACCTATGCGGCACCTCTTAAGGTAAAAGTTCGATTGGTTACCTGGGAACAAGACGAGCAGACAAAAGCAAAATCGGTTCGGGACATTAAAGAACAGGATATCTATTTTGGGGAAATCCCCCTGATGACTCCCAAAGGAACTTTCATTATAAATGGGACAGAGAGAACCGTCGTCAGTCAAATGCATAGATCTCCGGGTATATTTTTCAGCCATGATAAGGGAAAGACCCATGCAAGTGGCAAAATCCTTTACAGCGCCCGGGTAATTCCGTATCGAGGATCCTGGTTGGAGCTTGAATTTGACTATAAAGATTATCTATATGTCCGTATCGATAAAAAACGAAAAATCTTAGTAAGTACCTTTATCCGAGCTCTTCAGTATATCGTTGAAGAAGAAATAAAGGAAGCCGAGGAAAGAGGTGAAACGCTACCGGATTCTTTGAATCTGGATTCAACAGAAAATATCCTGCGTACATTTTATGATATTATCACTTTCAAATTTGATGAGGTTGATAAATCCTTAAAAGGCCAAACTTGCTCGGTGGTCATCAACCCGGATTTAAAGGTTTCCAGTCCAGATGCACTGGATGAATTCCTTCGGGGCTTTACCGCAGCAACAGATGTAATCGCTCCGGATGGGACCGTCATTTTAGAGAAAGATAAGAAAATTACGAAAAGGGCTTTAAAACTCTCAAAGCAACACCAAATTAAAGAGATTCCGGTATATTCCCAACACCTCACCGAATGTGTGGTAGCCAAAGATATCGTAGATCCAGAGACTGGAGAGATTATTCTGGCCTGTAATGAGGAAATTAGTGAAGAAGCCATTGCTCGTATTGTCCAGAGCCCGATTCAAGAAATCGAAGTCCTTCTGATAGACAACTCCGTGGGTGGAGATGCCCTGAGTAACGCCTTCAAGAAAGATCCTATTAAGAGTAAGGATGAGGCTCTCATAGAGATCTATCGAACGCTCCGCCCGGGGGATCCCCCTACGCTGGATAGTGCGAAAAAACTTTTTAAAAACCTTTTCTTCAATCCAGAACGTTATGATCTTTCCCGAGTAGGTCGATTAAAAGTCAATGAAAAGCTGAAATTAAATAAGCCTTTGGACCACAGAACTTTAGATTCTAGAGACCTCATTGAGATTATTAAATACATGCTCCGGCTCCGAATGGGAGAAGGAAACATAGACGATATCGATCATCTTGGAAATCGCCGGGTTCGCTCCGTTGGAGAACTCCTGGAGAATCAATTTAGAATTGGACTTGTGCGGATGGAACGAGCTACCAAAGAACGTATGAGTTTACAGGAGTTGGATACGGTCATGCCCCATGATCTGATCAACGCCAAACCGGTTACCAATGCTGTCAAAGAGTTCTTTGGGAGTTCGCAACTTTCCCAGTTCATGGATCAAACGAACCCACTATCCGAGCTTACGCACAAACGGCGGCTAAGTGCCTTAGGACCAGGAGGATTAAGCCGTGAACGTGCTGAGTTTGAAATGCGGGACGTGCATCCGACCCACTATGGGCGAATCTGTCCGGTTGAAACTCCAGAAGGACCTAACATTGGGTTGATTGCGAGCTTAAGTACCTATGCCCGGATCAACGATTTTGGATTTATAGAAACGCCCTATCGAAAAGTCGTCAAGGATAAAGATGGAACCGTTCGTGTGACCAATGAAATAGAATTTCTGGCGGCTTTCAAAGACGAACAATATACCATCGCCCAGGCCAGCGCAGAGATAGATGAAGAAGGAAGATTTATTCGGGATCGCATCTCTGCCAGACGTCGCGGTGAATTCGTAATGGTTCCACCCGACCAGGTGGATTACATGGATGTTTCTCCCAAACAGCTGGTCAGTGTCTCGGCTTCTTTAATTCCTTTTCTGGAAAATGACGATGCAAACCGGGCCTTGATGGGTTCCAACATGCAACGTCAGGCCGTTCCCTTACTTAAAACAGATGCTCCTTTAGTTGGAACCGGAATGGAACGAATCGCCGCAAGGGATTCTGGTGCTTTGGTTATTGCCAGACGCTCGGGTGTGGTAGAGGATGTGGATTCTCGTCGTATCGTCATTCGGGCAGATGGGGAATCTGAAATTGTAGACCGGTACTCAACCAACTATTTCCAGGATTCAGAGAATGAAGCGAATTCCATGGTGGACATCTATAATTTGACCAAATTCCAGCGCTCGAATCAAAATACCTGTATTAATCAAACTCCCCTGGTGAAAATAGGAGAACGGGTTAAAGCCGGCCAAGTTATCGCCGATGGATTTGCAACCGACCACGGAGAGTTAGCCCTGGGCCGTAATGTGCTGGTGGCTTTTATGCCTTGGGGGGGCTATAACTTTGAGGATGCCATTCTGGTAAGTGAAAAAGTAGTTAAGGAAGATCTTTTTACTTCCATCCATATCGAAGAATGTGAAATCGAAGCCCGGGATACCAAACTGGGTCGAGAAGAAATCACGCGGGATATTCCCAACGTCAGTGAAGAAGCTTTACGCAATCTAGATGAAAGTGGCATTATCCGAATCGGCGCAGAAGTTAAGCCCGGGGATATTTTAGTGGGGAAGGTAACGCCCAAAGGAGAAACTCAGCTATCTCCGGAAGAAAAACTCTTGCGGGCGATCTTTGGAGAAAAAGCCGGTGATGTAAAGGATGCTTCTCTTTATACCCCCCAAGGCATCGAAGGGGTTGTGATCGATGTCAAAGTTTTCTCCCGAAAGGGAATTGAGAAGGATGAGCGGGCTTTAAGCATTGAAGATGCCGAAATAGCCAAAATTATAAAAGATTACGAGGATGAGATCAAGATCGTTAAAGACGAACTCCGCAAAAAGCTCATCGGTCTTTTGAAAGGTAAGGTGGTTGCCAAGGATTATGTGGATCCTACCACCCAGGAGGTTCTGCTCTCTAAGGGGGAGAAAATCACGCCTGAAAAACTTGCTTCGATTCCCACAGAAGATTTTAACAAGATTAAAATCCTGGAAATCCAGGACGTGAAAGAAGAAATGGACCAGCTCCAGGAAAATGCCATGGATCAAATTCATATCCTGGAGACGATTATGAATGAAAAAACCGGTCGACTGAAAACAGGGGATGAACTGCCTCCAGGAGTTGTCAAACTGGTTAAAGTGTATATCGCGGTTAAACGTAAATTATCCGTGGGAGATAAAATGGCAGGAAGACACGGAAACAAAGGCGTGGTGGCGAAAATTCTTCCGGAAGAGGATATGCCTTACCTCCCCGATGGTACCCCCATTGAGATTATTTTAAACCCCTTAGGAGTTCCTTCGCGAATGAATGTGGGTCAAATCCTTGAAACCCATCTCGGTTGGGCCTGTCGGGAGTTAGGTAAGAAAGTCGCTCAATATCTGAAAGAGCTTGAGGCCTGGGATAAAAACTCAGGATCCAGGGCTTCTGATTCTGTGGCATCAGGCAACGGACAACAGCCTTCCGGTAATAAGCAACAAACTCTTCAAAAATTAAAAGATCTTATTAAAGGGATTTACAACGGAACCCGAATAGCAAAAGAGGTAGAAGCTTTCCTGAATGAGGCAAACGAAGAAGAAGTTAAAAACCTTGCGCGTTCTTTGAAGGATAACGTATATGTTGCTTCTCCTGTATTTGACGGAATCAAAGAAGAAACCATCCGCGAGAAGCTGCGGCTGGCCGGTTTGCCGGAAACAGGGAAGACGACCCTCTATGATGGACGAACTGGGGAAGCCTTTGATCAAGAAGTAACCGTTGGGTACATCTATATGATGAAGCTCTCTCACCTGGTGGATGATAAAATGCATGCCCGATCCATTGGACCTTATTCCTTAGTTACCCAACAACCTTTGGGAGGAAAAGCTCAATTTGGGGGTCAACGTTTCGGTGAGATGGAAGTCTGGGCCCTGGAAGCTTATGGTGCCGCCTATAATTTACAGGAGCTGCTAACGGTTAAATCGGATGATGTGGTAGGAAGAACTAAAATCTACGAGGCTATTGTCAAAGGACGTCATGTGCTTGAACCTGGAGTTCCAGAATCCTTTAATGTTTTAGTGAAAGAACTTCAAAGCCTGGCTCTGGATGTTGAATTGATCCAGCAAAGCTAACGCGGTCACATAGACCCGGTGGACACAGAGCAAATAAAGCTCTGTGATCTAGGGGTCTGTGTGGCTAAAAAGAATGCAAGACGTATTAGAACTTTTTAGAGGAACTCATAGTAGCCTGAATTTTGATGCCATTAAAATATCTTTAGCCTCTCCGGACAAGATTCGAGAATGGTCTCATGGGGAAGTAAAAAAGTCTGAAACGATTAATTATCGAACTTTTAAACCGGAGCGGGATGGATTATTCTGCGCCAAGATCTTCGGTCCCATTAAAGACTGGGAATGCCTGTGCGGAAAGTACAAGAGAATTCGCTATCGGGGAGTAGTGTGCGAAAAATGTGGGGTTGAAGTAACTCAGTCCAGGGTGAGGCGGGAAAGACTGGGCCATATAGAACTCGCCTGCCCGGTTTCTCATATCTGGTTTTTTAAGGGCCTTCCCAGTAGAATCGGACAGCTACTGGATATTCCGTTAAAAAAACTAGAAACGATTCTTTATTTTGAAAATTATGTGGTGATTGATCCTGGAGATACCGACCTTGAGGAACGACAACTCTTATCAGAAGAAAGTTATCGTGAGCTGATGGAAAATCCCGATTATGCCGGGAAATTTAAAGCTGGAATTGGAGCCGAGGCTATTCGGGATCTTTTGAAACGTGTCAACATCGAAGAGTTAGCTAAGGAACTCCGGGCGCAACTTAAAGAAGAATCTTCCGTTCAGAAAAAGAAAAAAATTACCAAACGACTTAAAGTGGTAGAAGCTTTTCGAAAATCGGGTTGTAAACCCGAAGAAATGATTCTGGAAGTGATTCCTGTACTGCCGCCCGAGCTCAGGCCTCTGGTCCCTCTGGATGGGGGTCGGTTTGCTACTTCTGATCTGAATGATCTCTATCGGAGGGTTATTAACCGAAATAATCGGTTGAAAAGGCTTCAAGAACTTAAAGCGCCAGAAGTTATCATCCGTAATGAAAAAAGAATGCTCCAGGAGTCGGTAGACGCCTTGTTTGATAACGGAAGACGCGGAAGGGTTCTTCGAGGCTCCAAGAATCGACCGCTTAAATCTTTGAGTGATATGCTCAAAGGTAAACAGGGGCGATTTAGACAAAACCTCCTAGGTAAACGGGTGGATTATTCTGGACGTTCGGTTATTGTTGTAGGGCCAGAACTCAAGTTATACCAATGTGGACTTCCTAAGAAAATGGCTTTGGAGCTCTTTAAGCCTTTTATATTTAATAAACTTCAAGAACATGGTTATACCACCACCATGAAGAGTGCCCAGAAGATGGTGGAGAGGGAAGCCCCGGAGGTGTGGGATGTTTTAGAAGAGGTTATTAAAGAACATCCGGTATTACTTAACCGGGCCCCTACCCTTCATCGCGCCGGTATCCAAGCCTTTCAACCGGTCCTGGTGGAGGGAAAAGCCATCAAGATCCATCCTCTGGTTTGTGCGGCATTTAATGCCGATTTTGATGGGGATCAAATGGCAGTCCATGTACCCCTTTCCATTGAGGCCCAAATTGAAGCCAAAGTGCTCATGATGGCAACCAGCAATCTCCTGTCCCCGGCCAATGGACTCCCCCTGGCTCTTCCCAGCCAGGACATGGTTCTGGGGATCTACTACTTAACCAAAGAATGTCAGGAGCTTCCCGATGAGATAACGGTTATCCATCCCTCCGACGAAGCTGAAGATAAGAAGGGAGAAAAACAAACAATTCTAAAGATAAAACTGGGAAACTTCCCCGAGGATTTTAATTACCCAACCCCAGAACTCCTGGCAGAATTCGGACTCTCTCGGGAAGAGGAGGAGAATGTGATCCTTTTTCCAAAAATAGGACTGGGCCTTCGGAGTGAGGCCGTGAAATTGATGGATGCCGTTGAAAGCGCTTCAGGTAACGGGCATAGGACTTCAAAGGGAGGAGTTTCTGTATTTAAAGTTGTTGAGAAGAGCCCCGCAGAAAGAGCCGGATTAGCCGTTGGGGATAAAATCATCTCTATAAATGGTTTCGAAGTTAAAGACCTGACCGATGTGTATCGTATAAAAAGCTTAAGATTTTTCGCCAATGCTCAAGAGGTCCGAATCGCTTTCGATGATAAAAAAGTGGGACTCCTGGAGAAAATAAGATTAAGACTTAACGGAAGCTCCATAACGACAACGGTAGGTCGCGTCCTCTTCAACGAAATCCTTCCCCAAGGGTATCCTTTCTTGAATGAACATATGACCAAGAAGAAGTTGGAGCGGCTGGTAGCGGATATTCACCTGAAGTATGGGAATCAGACGACCGTAGAAGTACTAGATCGATTGAAAACTTTGGGTTTCACCTACGCCACGCTGTCTGGGATCTCCATTAGTATCGACGATATCCGTATTCCTCCCAAGAAGCAAGAGTTGATTGAACGGGCCGAAGAAGAAGTGATGAAAGTCGAACAGCAATATCGGAGTGGAATCATTACCAACGGAGAGCGTTATAATAAAGTTATCGATATCTGGTCCCGCACCACCGATGAAGTTGCCAAAGAAATATTCGAGGAATTGGAGAAACGGGAGCAGGAAGGGATCCTTCTGGGAAGAAAAGGGGAAATTGATGAACGAAGGTATGCCGGCCATAAGACTCCCAGTGAAGGAGAGTTTAATCCTATTTATATGATGGCGGATTCGGGATCCCGTGGAAGCCGTCAACAAATACGTCAATTAGCTGGAATGCGAGGTCTTATGGCGAAACCTTCCGGAGAAATTATCGAAACTCCCATTAAGGCTAACTTCCGGGAAGGCCTTACAGTGCTCCAGTACTTTATCTCTACCCATGGAGCAAGAAAAGGATTAGCCGATACTGCTCTTAAAACTGCAGATTCGGGTTATTTAACCCGACGCCTCGTAGATGTCGCCCAGGATGTGACGGTTTCCCAGTATGATTGCCAGACTCTGGATGGGATTGATATCGAGGCCATTATTGAAGGCGGCGATGTGATCGAGCCTTTGAAAGATCGTATCTTAGGCCGCGTTGCCCTAGATGATATCAAAGATCCTCATACCGGAGAGGTCATCGTCAAAGCCAACGAAGAAATCAATGAGGACTACGCCGAGAAAATAGAACAGGCCGGGGTGGTAAGTGTTAAAATACGATCGGTCTTAACCTGCCAGGCTAAACGAGGGGTTTGTGTCCTCTGCTACGGCAGGAATTTAGCCACTCGAAGGTTAGTCGATATCGGCGAAGCCGTCGGAATCATTGCTGCTCAATCCATAGGAGAACCAGGAACCCAGTTGACCATGAGAACCTTCCATATCGGAGGGACCGCCATCGTGGTAGAAAGATCCGTTTTAACGGCTAAAAATAGCGGGACCGTAAAGTTCCATTCTGATTTAAAAACCGTTGCCCGAAAAGAAGGAGATCTGGTAGTACTGAGCAAAACGGGTGTGGGATATATCGCCGTTTTAGACGAGAAAGGTCGAGAAAGGGAACGACATCCTCTTCCCTACGGAGCCGTATTGAAGGTTCGAGATGGACAGCGAGTGGAAAAAAATCAGACCCTGGCTGAATGGGATCCTTACTCTGCGCTGATCATTACAGAATATCCGGGTGTTGTCACCTTTGAAGATGTAACCGTTAAAGAAGATCTGGATGAAGTGACCGGTTTAACAACCCCTAAGGTGGGAATCCCCCTTAAGGAAGATGTTCAACCCAAGGTACGTATCAAAGATGTGATGTTACCCCGAATTGCCGAAATCGATGGAGTAGTCAAAATAGAAAAACAGGAGAAGGATCGAATGATCATTATTTCCATTTTGGGAGATAATGATCAGAAAAAAGTTCTCAGTCTGGAACACGATTCTTATCTCAAGTTAGAAGTTAAAAACGGACAACGGGTGAAACAAGGGGATGTTCTGGCCCTGGTACCTTATAAGATTCCTCTTCCCATTGGAGCTCATTTGCAGGTAGCAGATGGACAGGTGGTTTCTGCAGGCGATATTATAGCCAAAATTCCCAAAGATACCACTAAAACCAAGGATATTACAGGTGGTTTGCCCCGTGTGGTGGAACTCTTTGAAGCCAGAAAACCAAAGGAATACGCCATTATCAGTGAGATTGATGGCGTGGTGAGCTTTGGAGGTATCTCACGAGGAAGCCGGAAAGTGATTGTACGTAATGATAGTGGAGATGAGAAAGAATACTCCATTCCAAGAGGAGTCCATATCAGTGTTCGAGAAGGTGATCGGGTCAAGGCCGGAGAAGCTTTGATGGATGGCCCTTCCAATCCCCATGACATTTTACGAGTCCTGGGTGTTAAAGAGGTCCAAAAATATCTGGTTAAATCGATTCAGGAAGTTTACAAACTCCAGGGTGTAAATATCAACGATAAGCATATCGAGATCATCGTTCGGCAAATGTTACGGAGGGTCAAAATAGTAGACCCCGGAGATACGGAATTTCTACTGGATGAGTACGTGGATCGATTTGCCTTTGAAGAAGAAAATGAGCGGGTTATCAAAGCCGGTGGCCGTCCTGCCAGAGGACGACCCCAACTCTTGGGAATTACAGTGGCCAGCCTAAGTACAGATAGCTTCATTTCAGCAGCCTCATTCCAGGAAACGACCCGGGTACTTACAGAGGCCGCCATCTCCGGCAAAGTAGATGACCTGAGAGGGTTAAAGGAGAATGTAATCGTAGGACGACTGATACCGGCAGGAACGGGGATGTTAAGATATCGAAAAGCCACTGTTAAAGCAAACTTATAATCCACTACCGGATAAGCGGCCATAAAAAATTACAAGTTTTCCACGATTGTTTTCACAGAGGGTAGGGGTGGTTTTGAAACCCCCCCCTACCCGGGGACCGCTCAGAATTACCGGGCGTGATGAGCCATTGTTCTGGTCCTTTATAAGTCGTTCCCGGTCTGTTGTTTAATTATCTAGACGCCAGAAGCCTGTTGGATACCCCTTGATAGATTTTGTAATTACCGTTATATTATAGCGTTACCTTATTAATAATTAACAATGAACCATTAGCTCGAGTTAATGGTTCATTGTTCATTGTTTCATTGCTAAATGCCGACAGTTAATCAGCTGATCAGAAAAGGGCGTGAAAAGGTTAAATCAAAGACACATAGTCCTGCTTTAAGAGCGTCTCCGCAGAAGCGGGGAGTTTGTGTCCGAGTTTACACAACAACTCCTAAAAAACCTAATTCCGCACTTAGAAAAGTTGCCAGAGTTCGCTTAACCAATGGCATAGAAATTACCTCTTATATTCCTGGAATCGGACATAACCTGCAAGAGCACTCCATCGTTCTGGTAAGAGGAGGGCGCGTTAAAGATCTTCCCGGTGTACGGTATCATATCATTCGGGGAGCTTTAGATAGTGCAGGGGTCCAGAATAGATTCCAGGGTCGCTCTAAATATGGAGCTAAGAGACCGAAGAAATAGTTAAAGGAGTTTTAAGTTTTTGAATAAACTAAAGTACCTAAAGTGTTTTAAGTTTTTAAGTAAGCGAAAGTGTCTAAAGCACTTAAAAGACATTTTAGAGGCTTGAAAGAAGAATATGTCGAGAAGAAAAGTTGCAGTCAAACGAACCGTATTGCCGGATCCTAAATATAATAGTGTCCTGGTTGCTAAGTTTATTAACTGTTTAATGAGAGACGGAAAGAAAAGTATTGCAGAAAAAATTTTTTATAGTGCCTTGGATATTATTCGTGAACGAACCGGAAACCGGGATGTTTTAGCCGTATTTAATAAAGCCGTATCCAATGCAAAACCGGTTCTGGAAGTGAAATCAAGGCGAGTAGGGGGTTCGACTTACCAGGTTCCTGTCGAGGTTCGACCTGAACGTCGGACCACCTTAAGTATCCGGTGGATTATTGAGTACGCAAGGCAAAGAGGAGAAAAGTCTATGCAGGAACGTCTGGCATCCGAGTTGTTAGATGCTGCCAATAACAAAGGCAATGCAATCAAGAAGAAGGAGGATACCCATAAAATGGCAGAGGCGAATAAGGCATTTGCCCATTACAGGTGGTAAAAACGGTATCCGAGAGTGAGGAAGGATGGAACAGCGAGTACCTTTAAAAAAATGTAGAAATATCGGTATCATGGCTCACATTGATGCCGGTAAGACAACGACAACAGAGAGAATTTTATACTATACGGGTAAAACCCACCGCATTGGCGAGGTCGATGAGGGAACTGCAACCATGGATTGGATGGAGCAGGAGCAGGAAAGGGGAATTACCATTACCTCCGCATCAACGACTGCTTTTTGGAAAGACCATAAGATCAATATCATCGATACCCCAGGTCATGTGGATTTTACCGTAGAAGTTGAAAGATCCTTGCGGGTGTTAGATGGAGCCATTGCAGTCTTTTGTGCCGTCGGTGGCGTAGAGCCGCAATCCGAGACGGTATGGCGGCAGGCAGATCGGTATCGTGTACCACGAATTGCCTTCGTCAATAAAATGGACCGAACCGGAGCTGATTTCTTTCATGTGGTGGAAATGATAAGGGAACGGCTCGCTGCTAATGCCGTACCTGTACAAATTCCCGTTGGAAAAGAGGAAAGTTTCAAAGGGGTTGTGGATCTCATTACCATGAAGGCCATTATATACGACACGGAGAGTTTGGGAGCCACTTATTCAGTTGTGAATATTCCTGAAGAGTTGAAGAAAGATGCTGAGATTTATCGGGAAAAACTCCTGGAAGCCCTTAGTGAGGTCGATGAGGTCATCCTTGAAAAATATCTGGAAGGAAAAGAAATCTCCGAGGAAGAAATACGTGGCGCTATTCGGAAAGCGACCCTAACCGTTTCGTTTATCCCGGTATTATGCGGCGCTTCTTTCAAGAATAAAGGCGTTCAACCTCTCCTTGATGCCGTTATCTATTATTTACCCTCTCCAGTGGATATTCCACCGGTATTGGGAGTCAATCCCATCACCGAGATGGAAGAAACCCGAGCTGCTGATGATGAGGCTCCGTTGTCTGCTCTGGCCTTTAAGATCATGAACGACCCTTACGTAGGTCAGTTGACCTTCTTACGCACGTACTCCGGGACTCTAGAGTCAGGATCCTCGGTTTATAATTCAACCAAAGGGACGAAGGAGCGTATAGGTCGCTTACTCCGCATGCATGCCAACAAACGAGAAGAAGTCAAGGTCGTTTACGCCGGAGATATTGTAGCCGCCATTGGATTAAAAAATACCGCCACGGGAGATACGCTTTGTGATGAAAATAAACCCATTGTGTTGGAATCGATGAAATTTCCCGAACCGGTTATTTCGGTTGCTATTGAGCCGAAAACGAAAGCAGATCAGGAAAAACTGGGTACCAGCCTGGCGCGACTGACCCATGAAGATCCTACCTTTAAAGTTAAGGTGGACCCCGAAACCGGGCAAACTCTTATCTCTGGAATGGGGGAACTCCATCTGGAAATTATCACAGATCGCCTTCTCAGAGAATTTAAAGTTGAAGCCAATATCGGAAAACCCCAGGTCGCTTACAAGGAAACCATCAAGAAAGAAGCTGAGGCCGAAGGGAAATTCATCCGACAGACCGGAGGTCGGGGTCAGTACGGCCATGTAAAGATAAAAGTAAGTCCTTTGAATCGGGGAGAAGGATTTAAATTTGAAAATAAGATTGTGGGAGGTGTAATTCCGAAAGAATATATACCTGCCGTAGAAAAAGGGATCGCTGAAGCCATGGAAACAGGATCTTTGGCTGGTTATCCGGTAGTGGATGTGAAGGTTGAGCTCTTTGATGGATCTTATCATGAAGTAGATTCCTCAGAAATGGCTTTTAAAATAGCCGGATCCATGGCTTTCAAGGAAGCTTGTAAACGGGGAGATCCGGTTCTGTTAGAACCTATTATGGATGTGGAAGTGGTAATTCCCGAAGAATACTTGGGTGATGTCATTGGAGATCTAAATTCCCGAAGGGGAAAAGTTCTTAATATGGAAACCCGAGGGGGGGCCCGGGTGATCAGGGCTAACGTGCCCCTTTCTGAAATGTTTGGATATGCGACCAATATACGTTCTAGAACCCAAGGGCGTGCTACTTACACCATGCAGTTCTCTCATTATGGTGAAACCCCCTATAACATTACCCAAGAAATTGTTTCAGGAAAAAAAGGTTAAATCATCTCCTGTCGGCTGTCCCTTATCCGTTGTTGGTCCAGTAAACAACGAATAACGAACAACCGACCGGGGAGAGTCTCTACAGATGAGCAAAGCGAAATTTGAGCGGACGAAGCCGCACGTGAATATAGGGACCATTGGGCACGTAGACCACGGCAAGACGACCTTAACCAGTGCGATTACCAAGGTATTGGCCTTACAGGGATTGGCCCAGGCGAAGAACTA
>DATMBG010000053.1 GCA_035559535.1 Candidatus Limnocylindrales bacterium | reverse complement strand
GCATCGAAGGCGATCAATGGAGCAGGGAGTGATGGACTTTTCTTTGGTAATCCCAATCAGCTCAAGGTGCAGGCAATAGGGGTATTAGCTTCGTGGGTGTTGGCGTTTTTTGGGTCTTTGATATTGCTGAAGGTTGTGGATGGGATTGTGGGGTTAAGGGTCAGTGAGGAGGAAGAGGAGATGGGGTTGGATTTAAGTCAACACAACGAGAGTGCCTATGCCTTTGGTTTGGCAGGGTATGGAGAATCGGTCTCGGCCAGTATCAGTCCTACCTTTGTTCCCAAACCTTTAGAAACAGTTAAACAGATGGTTCAAACTTCGGGTAAACCAACAATAGGAACCCGAACGCCTCCGATTACCTCTTCCCGTAAGCCGCCGGTAGTTCCTTCGTCGGGATCTCGAGAGTCTTCCTATGCAGATAAATCTTTTAAACTGGTTGTTACAAATATTGATAAGAAAACCTTTACAGATTTTTGGCAGGGGCTTTGTAGAGCCTATCCCCACCAGGTTCCACCGGAATTTCAAGAGTTATATCCCCACGTTAAATTTTTTAGTCAGAATACCTTAACCTTTAGTAAGGGAGACCCCTATGCCTTCCGGGAAAGGCTGGAAAAGCTTCTCCAGCAATATGGAATCGAATCGGCAAAGGTTGAAATTGAAACCTGATTTATTCGTGGTCGGTTGCCTGTTATCGATTGTCTTCGGCAACGGACTACGAAGGATTCAGGAGAGAGAAAGATGATTACCACTATTTTAATCATCCTGGCCATTGGGGTGGCTATGGGTATCCTGGCTTTTACCAGGTGGTATGTTAAAGCCCCAACGAATATGGCGTTTGTTCGCACCGGACTGGGAGGTAAAAAGGTTGTGGTGGATAGCGGAGCCATTGTTCTTCCCATTGTTCAAAATATTCAATGGATTTCCCTGGAGACCTTTAAACTGGAAGTTTTTAAAGCCGATAGAGAAGCCTTTATTACAAAGGATAAAATGAGGGTAGATATTGGAGCAGAGTTCTATGTAAAAATTGAAGCGAAGGAAGACCATATTGAAAAAGCATCCAGAAGCTTAGGAGATAAGTCCTTTAGTGCCGAAGGAATTAAAAGTCTGGTGGAAGAGAAGTTGGTTTCCGCACTTCGTTCCACGGCGGCGAGTATGACCTTAATAGAGCTCCATGAGAACCGACGAGGTTTTGCTAAACTGGTTATGGAGAGTTTGAAAGATGCCCTGCTTCCCAACGGTTTAACCCTGGAAGATGTTTCCATTTTCCATCTAGATCAAACCGAAAAGGGTCAGTTAGATCCCAACAACATTTTCGATGCAGAAGGTCTCAAGCAGATTACGGCTCAAACCTCCGAGCGTCAACGGGAACGAAACGAAATCGAGCGCAACACCGAGGTAGCTATTCGGAGAAAAGATGTAGAGGCGGTTAAACTCAAACTGGAACTGGATAAAGATCGTGAGTTTGCAGAGGCCGAACAACGTCATCAGATTGAAACCTATCGTGCCCAGAAGCGGGCCGAAACAGAGCAGTTTGCTTACCAACAGGAACAAAAGATCCGGGAGGCTGAGATCCTTAAAGAACAGATGATTGAGGAACTTCAAATTGAAAGAGAGAGGGCTATTAAAGAGGCCCAGTTGAAGAGAGAGATTTCGTTGCTTGAACAGATTCGTTCCCGAGAGCAGGCTGAGATTGAAAAGGAGCGGGTTATTGAAGAGGCCAAGCGAGATAAAGAAATTGCTATTATTTTGAAAGAAAAACAGAAAATCGAAGAGGAAAAAGCCCAACTTGCTACTTTGATGAGCAAGGAAGAAGCGGCCCAAAGGGTCATCGATACCATTGAGAAGGCGAAAGTCGAGCGGGCCAAAATGCTTGCTTTGATTGAAGCCATGCGAGAACTGGAAGTGACTCAGAAAAAAGCCGAGGCCATGGAACGGATGGCCTTATCGAAGATAAAAGATGGAGAAGCTGAAGCCTATGTTAAAGCCAAGATTCGCGAAGCCGAGAACTTGTTGGATCTCAAATTCATCTACCGGGATGTGCTCCAGAATTTAATCGATAAAGCTCCTCAAATCCTGGGTGAACTCATGGCTCCGGCCAAACAAATCGAGAGTATTAAGGTCCTGGATATTCATGGCTTGAACGGGCATGGGGCCGAGGGAAATGGTTCTTATCCCATGGGAACTATTTTAAGTACGCTTCTCAATGTGGGAGCTGCTCTTCCCTTGTTAAAAGAATTACTAGAATTTTCCAAAATCGATACCGGTAAAGCCGTCAAAAGCCTTCTGGATCAACTGCCAGGGGTTAAAGAGTTACTAAGTCAAACTACAGTCAAGCAACCCGAACAATAAACTACGGGGTATTTAGAAAGGTTCGCTGTTCGTTGTCTGGGATCCCCTGTGTAGGGTGTAAGGGGAGAAAGTCAGATAAGTGGATTTACAGGTTATACCCACCCCGACAACGAACAACGAACAACAGATAAAGGGACTATATGACTCCAAAGGAAGTTATTAAATTTGCCAAGGACAACCGGGCAGAGCGGGTAGACCTGAAGTTTACGGATCTCCTGGGGCAATGGCAACATTTTGGAATCCCCTTGGGCGAGCTAACGGAAGAAGCCTTCGAGGAGGGGATTGGATTCGATGGGTCCAGTATTCGAGGTTGGCAATCCATTGAAGCCAGTGATATGCTCGTCGTCCCGGATCCAACCACTGCCGTTATGGATCCATTTCAAGAAATTCCTACCTTGAGCCTTATATGTACCATTGTAGATCCGGTAACCCGGGAGCATTACAGCCGAGATCCCCGCTATGTAGCTCAAAAAGCAGAAGCCTACCTGATTGCTTCGGGAATGGGAGAAGTAGCTTATTTTGGTCCAGAACCGGAGTTTTTTGTTTTCGATGATATACGGTTTGGTCAGGCAGAAAATTACGGCTTCTTCTACATTGATTCTGTGGAAGGATTCTGGAATACCGGAAAAGAGGAAAAACCCAATCTGGGTTACAAACCTCGATATAAAGAAGGATATTTTCCCGTACCTCCCATCGATAGCCTTCAAAAACTTCGGGCCGAGATGGTTAAGACGATGGAAAAGGTAGGTATCCAGGTGGAAAAGGAGCATCATGAAGTAGCCACGGCGGGTCAGTGCGAGATCGATATGCGGTTCGATAGTTTAACCCGAATGGCCGACAAACTTATGTGGTACAAGTACATCGTTAAGAATGTAGCCCGTCGACACAATAAGACTGCTACTTTCATGCCGAAACCCCTCTTTGGGGATAATGGCTCCGGAATGCATACCCATCAAAGTGTCTGGAAGGCCGGGCGACCTCTCTTTGCAGGGGATGAATACGCGGGCCTGAGCGATTTTGCTCTGTACTATATTGGAGGGATTCTGGCCCACGCTCCGGCTTTATGTGCCTTTGTGGCTCCAACCACGAATTCTTACAAAAGATTGACCCCGGGTTTTGAAGCCCCGGTTAACCTGGCCTATTCCAGCAGAAACCGAAGCGCCGGCGTACGAATCCCCATGTATTCCCCTAGTCCTAAAGCCAAGCGCATAGAGGTTCGATTTCCTGACCCACTCTGTAATGGCTACCTGGCCTTCTCGGCCATGTTGATGGCCGGACTGGATGGGGTTGCCAATAAACTCCACCCCGGAGATCCTTTAGATAAGGATATCTATGCCCTTGAACCTGAAGAACTAGCCAACGTCCCTTCCGTACCGGGTTCTTTGCAAGAAGCGCTTCAGGCTCTTAAAGAAGATCATGAATTTCTCATGAAAGGAGATGTTTTTACAGAGGATCTTATCGAAACCTGGATTAAATATAAAACCGAAAAGGAAATTAATCCGATCCGACTTCGCCCGATCCCTTGGGAGTTTGCCCTCTATTACGATGGGTAAAAAAAAAGCTCCCCCTTTGATGCTGAGCAAAACCCCAGGGCCGCCCCTTCCATGGCGGTCCTCTCCCCGACTACAAACCTCCTCCCCAACCTCCATTGCCCAATTTCTCATCAACTTCGCGGAGAGAAAATCATCCTGCCTAAAAAATAAGCTTTTTGTTCTGGAAGATTTTTTCAGAATATTTTCAACGCTCAGTTTCCGTCGTTATCTCAATAAGGTCTTAACCTATTCGTTTCCACCTGACCAAAAATTAATCGAATATCCCTCCATAATGCTCAAAACTTAGTCAGCTCCCTTTTTTTAAACATCAAGGCTCTCATCCCCTACGTTCAAAGGTATGACAAGGCTTTTCGGGTCTTATAAACCCTTATAAACTTTCTGGTATGCTCATTGCTCATAAAACCATCAAATGATGTTTACAGAAAAATCAAGGATCAAAGATCAGAATAACTTCGGGATTTTCTGATTTCTGACTCCTAAATCATTACAATATTTTTATAAATAAACCTTGGAGGCTTTGACTATGATGGGAAGAATGTTAAGGAAATTAATTGGTATCCTGTTGGGAAGTCTTGTTTTTCTTTTATTTGGATTTGGAAATTTGAACTTTGCATGGAGTGCCGAGGAGACCCCTCCCCCTCAAATTAGTGCCGGAGATACGGCCTGGATGCTGACCTCAGCGGCCCTGGTTTTGATGATGACCGCCCCTGGGCTTGCTCTGTTTTATGGCGGCA